>JAYUZN010000098.1:0-12050 GCA_043751755.1 Bacteroidota bacterium
CTCTTATACAGTAACTTTGACAGGCGGCTGTGGAACGATAAGTGCGACAGGAACAATTACGGTTAATCCGAATAACACCATTTCCCTTAGTTCTGCGGCAGGTACGAATACGCAAACAGCTTGTATCAATACTGCGATAACAAATATCACGTATTCAACAACAAGTGCAACAGGTGCGACTTTCTCTGGTTTACCTTCAGGCGTAACGGGGACTTGGGCTGCAAATGTGGTTACGATAAGTGGCGCACCTTCGGCTTCAGGGTCATTCTCTTATACAGTAACTTTGACAGGCGGTTGTGGAATGATTACGGCAAGTGGTACAATTACGGTTAATCCGAATAACACCCTTTCGCTTAGTTCTGCTGCTGGCACGAATGTACAAACAACTTGTATAAATACAGCGATAACGAATATCACTTATTCGACAACAGGTGCTACAGGTGCGACTTTCGCAGGTTTACCTTCAGGGGTAACGGGGACTTGGGCAGCAAATGTGGTAACGATAAGTGGCACAGCTTCGGTTTCAGGTTCGTTCTCTTATACAGTAACTTTGACAGGCGGTTGTGGAATGATAACGGCAAGTGGTACGATTATGGTTAATCCAAATAATACTATTTCGCTTAGTTCTGCGGCGGGTACGAATGCGCAAACGGTTTGTATAAACACAGCGATAACGAATATTACGTATGCTACGACAAGTGCTACAGGCGCAACTTTTGCAGGTTTTCCTTCAGGCGTAACAGGAATGTGGGCTGCAAATGTGGCTACGATAAGCGGAACGCCTACTGTTTCAGGTTCATTCTCTTATACAGTAACTTTGACAGGGGGTTGTGGAACGATAAGTGCGACAGGGACGGTTACTGTTACGCCGAATAACACCCTTTCGCTATCTTCTGCGGCTGGCACGAATGCGCAAACACGTTGTATCAACACACCGATAACGAATATCACTTACAGCACAACTGGCGCAACAGGTGCTACTTTCTCTGGTTTGCCTTCAGGCGTAACGGGAACTTGGGCTGCAAATGTGGTAACAATAAGCGGAACGCCTTCGGTTTCAGGGTCATTCTCTTATACAGTAACTTTGACGGGCGGCTGTGGAATGATTACGGCAGGTGGTACGATTACGGTTAATCCGAATAATACGATTACGCTTAGTTCTGCGGTGGGTACGAATGCGCAAACACGTTGTATCACCACATCGATAACCAATATCACGTATTCAACAACAGGTGCTACCGGCGCGACTTTCGCAGGTTTGCCTTCAGGGGTAACAGGGACTTGGGCTGCAAATGTGGTAACAATAAGCGGAACGCCTACAGCTTCAGGTTCCTTCTCTTATACAGTAACTTTGACGGGCGGTTGTGGAACGATTACGGCAGGTGGCACGATTACCGTAAATGCTGCACCCGCAGCTCCTTCGCCAGTAACCGCAAGCCCTGTAACAGTATGTCCAGGCGCAAGTACAGATTTGAATGCAACTTCGGCAGGAAATACAATTCGTTGGTACACCGTTTCTTCGGGGGGAAGTAATATTGGAACAAGCGCAAGTGCTGCGAATTTCCTTGTAACGCCTCCTGTAAATGGTGCAAACCTATACTATGCAGAAGCATTATCTGGGGCAGGTTGTATTAGTGCAACTCGTACTTCTGTATCAGTGCAAAGAGAAGACTTAACGCCGCCTACGATTTTATGGGGTGGAGGTACACAAGTTGTAAACTTAAACGCGTCTTGTGCAGCGACTTTGCCCGATTATACAGGCTCGCCTTCTATAACAGTAGCAGATAACTGTTCTTCTGTAGGTTCTATTTCCATAACGCAATCTCCCACATCCGGTACTGCTTTGAGTGGCATAGGTACGGTAAGTGTAACTTTGACGGCTACAGATGCTGAAGGAAATATGGCAACTGCTACCTTCAATGTAACCAAAGCAGATGTAACGAATCCTGTAGCCATCGCTCCAGGCAATATCGCCGTAAATGCTGATGCCGGCTCGTGTGGGGCAGTTGTAACCTTCTCGGTTTCTGCTACAGATAACTGCTCTGGTGCAACGGCTATTGCTTCGCCTGTGTCAGGTGCTATCTTCCCAATTGGTACAACTTCTGTATTAGTTACCGCAAATGATGGAAGCAACAATCAAGGTTCTACTACCTTCAATGTCGTAGTAACAGACAATCAATTCCCTGTTATCAACGGAAATCCAGGTAATATTACCGTTGCCAATGCAGCAGGTACTTGTGGCGCAGTTGTAACATGGACGGCTCCCACTGTTTCGGATAACTGTTCAGGAGCTACGATTGCTACCTCTATGACTTCGGGGGCTACTTTTGCCGTAGGAACAACAACTGTAAATATTACGGCTACAGATGCAAGTGGAAATGTAACAACAGGCTCATTTATAGTAACCGTAAATGATACAGAGCAGCCAAGCCTTACAGCACCAAGCGGACAAAGTGTAACCTTAGACAATATGTGTCAAGCCATGATGCCCAATATCGTGGCAATGTCAACTGCTACGGATAACTGTTCAGGGGCTGTTACCATTACACAAAGCCCCGCAGCAGGTACGACTATTACGGGTACTACGCCTATAAGCGTAACCGTAACTGCTACAGATGCTGCCATGAATACCTTCAGCAGTACCGTAACAGTAACGCCTGTTGCCAATACACCTTCTATTGTTGCGGGAGGGGCTACTACTTTCTGTAACAGTGGACAGGTAACCTTGTTTGCGCCACAAAGCGGTTCTTATACCTATCAATGGTTCAAAAATGGAATGGCAGTTTCGGGGGCAACTTTAGATTCATTTGTAGTAAACCAAAGTGGTTCTTTCCAGGTAGAAATTACGGTTCCAGGGGCTTGTACAATGACTTCTAATGTAATAGCCGCCACTCAACTCGCAGTTCCTGCTGCACCTATGGTAAGCGTTAGCTCTCCTTCGGGGGCAGTAAGTCCTTTCAGCATTTGTGATGGCATACCTGTTACCCTCAATTATTCAGGGGCAGCACCCGTCCAAGAGTTGTTGTGGTATCTAAATGGGACATTGGTAAATTATGCTTTGCCTCCGACCCTTTCAAGTACCTATATAAGCGGAAATAGCGGCTTATTGGTAGGGGCAAATAACTTACAATTAGCAGTAGTATATAGTGGTGGACCTGCTTGTTTGTCTGCACCTACTTCTATCATTGTGAATAAAAATGCTGCGCCAAATGTAACGATTACGCCAACGGGCCCCACAACTTTCTGTTCCAATACACCTGTCACCTTGAACGCAAGCCCAAATACAGTAGGCTATACCTACTTATGGAAACGTTCTACGGTTACTTTGTCAAGCACTACCGCTTCTTATACACCTACAGTGAGTGGAAATCATCGGGTTATCGTAACGGCTACAAATGGCTGTGTAGGACAATCGCCTTGGTTGCCTATCAATGTGTTGCCTTCGCCTATTGCGAATGCAGGGATTGATAGAAACCTTTGTGTGGGCAGCTCTGTGCAAATAGGGGGCACCTTTAATGCGGCTAATAGTTATGCTTGGACACCCAGCACAGCGCTTTCAAGTGCTACGGTTTCCAACCCGACTTCAAGTGCGACCGCAAATACACAATACATTGTTACCGTAACAAACTTCTCTTCAGGCTGTATCAAAAAAGATACTATGCAGCTCACGAGCTTGACACAACCTGCTGTGCCTTCTTTGGCAATCTTAGGTATGCCTGGCGCAAGTTCTGCAATAGTGTGCGAAGGTAGTTCTATTACGATTGTGCCTACAGCTTCGGGTACTTCCAATACTTGGTACAAAAACAATGTATCATTTATCATCAAAGCACCCACAGCAACAACGGTTCTTACCGCGCCTAATACCATTGCAGATATATACAGCATCAAGACAAAAGCGGCAAATGGCTGTTTATCAGGAACTTCTAATACGATTTCTGCCTTAATAAATGCCAGTCCACTGCCATTTATTACCCCAACAGGTACGGCAGGAGTTATCTCGCTATGTTTGGCTGGGCAACCTACAGGTACACAAGTATTGACGGCAAATACCCCCCTAGGCTCGCCTTCGGCTACGTTTGCATGGCAACAATATGTGTCAAGTACGTATAACGCCGTAGGAAGTGGAGCTACTTACTCGGCAACGGTGGGTACTGCGGCAGGTCAAAGTTCCAAAATCTATCGCGTGGTAGCAACTTACAGTAATGCTTGTGTACGTAACTCTTCCAACAAAACGGTGAAAGTACAGGCAGGTTGTAAAGGCAATGATAGCAAAGACAATGCAAGTGATATTATCGAAATCACAACCGATTCGGAGCTTATGAACGCATATCCTAACCCAACCAATGGCGTATTGAATGTGGATATAGAAAATAGTGCTGCGACAGAAGGGAAATTGATCATGTACAATGCTTTAGGTCAAGTAGTTATGACAAAAAATATACTACTTGAAAATGGCAAAGCAAGTGAAGTCTTAGACCTTAGCGAAGTAGCTATCGGGGTTTATACCTTGTCTTTCCAAACCAATGAGGGGCAAAAGGTGCAAAAAGTGGTTAAAGAATAAAGCTACTTTTTGAGATAAAAAATGCCCGCCTCACAGAAATGTGAGGCGGGTTTTTTTCGTAGCTGCCATTTTCTAAATGGCAGGAAATACGGCTAATTTCTCCTTTATTTCTTTCAACTCTGTTTCCAATTTCGCTATTCTATTCAATAACATTGTCATTTCGTTTGCCGTACCCATTACCACATTTCCCATAAAGCCATTATTTGTACCTCCTGACATATTGAATACATTTTTCTCCCCAAAGCTGGCCAATTCTGAAACAGAAACCTCTAACACTGTCGCTATTTCATTCATTCTGCTCCAATTTGCCTCTACTTCATTGCGTTCTATTTTGGAAAGGGTAGAAGGCGAGATGCCGATTTTTTCCGCTACAAATTCTTGAGAGTAGCCTTTTATGCTACGAAGGGTTTTTATTTTTTCGCCGAGTGTCATAAGATGAAAATGTTTGTGAAGTAAGTGAAAATGTTTGTGAAGATTATGCAATAGCACTAAGCTATATACTATCTATCTTTCCAAAGATAATAAAGTTTGCATTACCTACAAAAAATATTTTTCTCAATGCCATTATAATAACTTGGATATCACATTTTTACAATTACTTTTTTTATGGAAAAACAAAAAATGAATCTTTTTTTTGTACTTGCTTTGCTATTTTCAGCCGGAATTGCTATTATTGCACCTGCGTGTACTGCGAGTTGCGAGCCACAAAGTGGGATACCTCCTATTGGTCCCCCACAAATTGGGGTTATCTATTTCGCAGAAGATAGCTTATCATCAGAATGTAGGACTGCTTTTTTTGAGGGAGTTATCCCCGATTTAGCATTTAGCGTTCACATTACAATTGACGTAGTCGCACCAAGTACTGGGCAGCCCGGTTTTTTCAGTGATACTACATATGTGAGAGACCTTTATTCTATGTCTAATGGTTTCAACGTGAAACTGCCGAGTACAGGTATGTACTCAATAAAAACAAGGGTAAATGTGATTTCTTTGACGGATCAATGCTATTCCTGCGATTGTTGTGCAGACAAATGTAGTGTAGATCCTTTTTATAGCTTTGGTACTGTCTCTTACTACGTTCTTTCACAAGACCACCAATATGAAACGGTGTGTACTATTGAATTACTATTTGACCGTTGTAGCTGTTGTGTTAATTAATTTCATTGTTTAAAATCTAATTTTTCTATTATGAAAAAAATCTTTTTTTTAATGACTTGCATCTTCTTTATAATAAGCTGCAAACAAGAAGGCTTATCTCCCAAATTCAAAGAAAAGCCCGCAAAGCTCCCGCAACTTTTTCAGGGCAGAGTTGGAGGTACTTACGTCCCATATTGGGGTTACATGGAGCTTACTGCTGTTCAGGTTTCGCCAGATGCCAATCCCAGACCTCAATGCGGATATGGCGGCTATGTTTTGTCTAATGACCTTCCGCAAGCCAGATTAGATGGTGGCACTATGCAGATTGGAAATATTGAAATGCAGCCTGATGCCAACAATCGCAATAGATATGGGACAACTTGCTATAGTACCAAAAATGGACCCGCTGCACGACCTTTATTCGGGCAAACTATCACTTATACCTTAGCGGGAAATAGTGTAGAAGGGATTCCTGCATTTACCACTTCTTTTTATGTGCCTAAATTGTTTGAAGCCAGTTTTTATGTGAACGATGTGCTGAGCCAGATGTCAAACTTCAAACAAAATTCTACGATGAAAATAGCATGGAACCCTGATTCAAACAATGAATTAGGCGTGCTTTTTTACCTCTCAATAGAAGGCGAAAAGGGGGTAGGTTTTAGGTTTGAATACGAAGTATTGCCAGATAATGGGCTATATAATGTCAATTATACCAAATATTTAGCAGATATTCCTGTTGGTACCTATTTTGAAATAGGCATAGCAAGGGGCAATGGCAAGATACTTACGAACAATCAACGAGAGTTTTTGTTGGGAGCTACAAGTATCTGTATGGATCATTTTGTGATGGCGGAATAGGATTGAGATAAAAAATGCCCGCCTCACAGAAATGTGAGGCGGTTTTTTTTCGTAGCTGCCATTTTCTAAATGGCAGGAAATACGGTTAAACATAAATAGATATACCAATGCTATAAATCATATTTCTCCAGCGTTTTTATCACTGCTTCAAAATTTTTATTAAGAGGAGCGTCAAACTTTACCACTTCTTCTGTAGCAGGATGCGTGAACTCAAGCGACTGCGAATGAAGCAAATAGCCATGATTTAAGGTAGGCTCTTCGTCTGTAAACTTGCCGATTTTGTAGTTTTTTTTGAAATCAGATAAAAACATATCCTTTCCGCCATAGAGTTCATCGCCAATAATGGGAATCATAATACTTGCCAAATGCACGCGAATTTGGTGCATACGCCCCGTAACAGGCTCACATTCTAACAAGGTATAATGCTTGAAATGTCGCAAACTCGTAATAAAAGTATTTGAAGGCTTGCCCAAACGCTGCGAGACCGTTACTTTTTTATTGGTAGAAATGAGTAAAGGGTAGTTTAGCTCATGCTTTTTGAAGGCATGAGTACCTGCCACAAGCGCCAAATATTTCTTATGCACCTGCCTTTTTTCAAACTGAATCGCAATATGACGATAGTGTTCTTCTTTTTTGGATAAAAGCAAGATACCAGAGGTCATTTTGTCCAAACGATGGCAAAGTTGCAGGTCAGGATTGTATTTTTTTGCCAAACCCAATACATTTGCATTGCTTTTGTCGTCCAAACTCGCCATACCTTCAGGCTTGTTGAGGACTAATATATGCTCATCTTCGTAGAGAATGAGGTCTTGAAAGTTGATGTGTTTTGACATGTTGTTGAATTTCTCGCAGATTTTTGCAGAGGAAGACGTAGTTTTTTGCAGATGATAGGACTTACGCAAAAGTTGTTTTTATAGCCACGAATTGCACGAATTTTCACGAATTAGGGCTGTTAATTCGTGGCAAAATGCGTAAGCCCTGATTAACTTTCAACTACTTTGTGAGTGCAAAATTAGGACATAAGTCTGGAATAAACAAATGTTAGCCCCTTTTTATGCTTACGTCCTTCGTTGAATCCTCATTCTTGTTAGGTACTAAACAACCGTTTACATTCATCATCAGTTAAAATCTCCTTAAATAATTTCAGGTTAAGCACAAATCCTCAGAAGTTTTTACGTAATTTGCAGTTTCATACAGATTTTCGTGCATTTTCGCATAAATATGATGATTTTTATCTGCGAAATCTGCTTTCCTCTGCGAACATCTGCGTGACAAAACATCTCAAAAAATGAAACAAATATCCTTCTTTTTCTGGCTCTTTTTTGCTGCAAAAGCCGGCTTTTCGCAGCTTATCGTTTCCCCTAACAGCATAGATTTTGGCGTAGTAAAGGAAAATATGCCTGATAGTGTACAACTCACTATCAAAAATCCCTACAATTATGATGTACAAGTATCTGATATTCAAACGATTGATGACAATTATGGAAATATGCCTTTTTCTGTTTCGCAAAATACGATGTTGATTTTGGCAGGCGATTCTGCGAAAGTTTGGTTGAAATGTCAGCCTACCCACAACATTTTTCACGAATCTGAATTGGTGATTGTGGACAATTCTCGCAAAGGCAGCACGAGGGTTGATGTGAAGGCGCAGGGGCGTTTTTCTAACGTATATTATACTACAACCGAAAATCTGGCGGACGATGCACTCAAAACGGCACTCAAAACGCGCCTTACACAAGGCTATACAACTTTGGGCTATACTCCGGCGCGCGATGAGATGTATTTGCAAATAGACAATCAAAAAGTAAATGGGCAAGGGGCTGCCGTCAATACGATTGAATCCGTATATACAGGGCAACTTGTAACAGGTTATGCGACGCGTGTAGAGGCGCAAAACATGGGATTTAACACAGAACATACCTTCCCACAATCTTTTTTCAATAGCACAGACCCCATGTTATCGGACTTGTTTCATATTTTTCCTACAGATAATGCTTCTAATTCCGAAAGGGGAAACAATCCTTTTGCCTTAGTCGTAACCCCAAATTGGACTGTGGGCGGCTCAAAAAGCAATGGTAATTTCTTTGAACCTCGTGATGTACAAAAAGGCAGAACCGCAAGAGCTATGTTATATTTTGTTATACGCCATCAGGATTTTAACTGTTTTGAAAAAAATCAAGAAACCACTTTGAAGCAATGGCATACGCAATTTCTGCCTTCTCAAGAGGAAAAAAGCAGAAATAATGCCATTTTTGGCGTGCAGCACAATCGCAATCCTTTCATAGATTATCCGCAATTTGTGCAACGCATGAATTTTATTACTTCTTGTACAGCCGCAACTGCAAGCACGATTTCTACCATTTTATTGCCCGAAAATGCCATTCATTATGGAGATATTGGCATAAATGCTGCCCATTTGTATAGTTTTACGATAGTAAATGACGGCAATCAGCCGCTTGACATTAGCAATATTGCGGCTGCGTCTCCCAATCTTTCCTTTGTAAATGGGGCAAATACATCGATTGCTCCTGGAGAAGCCCTTGTTTTGCAAGTATCTTTGAATTTGAGCAGTTTGGGGGCTTTTTCTTCCGATATTTCGTTTACAACAAATCTCACTTCGCAGCCGAGTATCACGATTCCTGTAACTGCAAATGGCATTAATGCGGTTGGAATTGAGGCAAATCAGCCAAAAAGCCTGACTATTTTCCCAAACCCTGCCCAAGCTATTTTGTTTATTCAAAATAATGGAAAAGCCCAAACCATTCAAATGGTAGATATTTTGGGAAAAGAACTTTTTTCGGGTAAAATAAACACAACTACAGAAATTAATATTTCCAACTATGCAAAAGGCGTGTATTTTTTGCAAACAAGTGAAGGCGAGGCGTTTAAGTTTGTGAAGGAATAAGGAAAGCATGAAAAAATGCAAATTACGTCAGTCAACTGACGTAATTACGATTTTGTGACGGATTGACGGTATTTAGCGGGTGGCGCACTTTCCAAAAGTGCGCCACCCTTACAAGCTTGTTTTTTTTTGCCGTTGTCAGTGTCCTCACTGACAACGGTCATATTATCTGTCCTCACTGACAACGGTCACATTATCCATTCCAAATAATTATGTTGATTGATGACTTGAAAAACAGCATCAGGATAGGCTTTTGCAAAGGCAGCGGGTATTTTTACCTGATTTTCTTTCCATTTACACTCAAAAGCAAGTATTTGTTGGTCTTGTATTTCGATTAAATCCACTTCTTGCTGGTCATAGGTGCGCCAAAAATAGCTGTCCACCTGTTTTTGATGATAAATATTATATTTTATTCGCTCACTCAAAACATACTGCTCCCACAAAGCCCCTATATCTTTGCGCAAAGCGAGTGGGCTAAAATCATTTATCAACGCATTGCGAATTCCATTGTCCATAAAGTACCACCGCTTACTTTTGACTACTTCTTTGCGCAGATTGCTACTAAACCCGCCCCTACTATACAGCACAAATACCTTTGTAAGCAAGTCTAAATACTTATCCACAGTGTTTTTACTCATGCCTAATTGCCGCCCTAACTCCTCTGACGAAACCTCCGAACCTACCTGATAAGCCACAAGTACCAACAAATCCTTCAATTTTTGCGCACTTTTTATCTGTTCAAACACCAGAATATCTTTGAGCAAATAGGTATTTACCATTTCTACCAAATAGGTCTTCTTTTGCAGGTTCGTACTAAAATGACTCAATTCAGGATAGCTGCCAAATATCAGCCTATCCTCCAAATTTTGCCGAGTTTGAAGGCTATTTTCATGCTGTTTCCATTCCATTTGTGCCAAAGGAGGCAAATGATAGGTAATAGAACGCCCCACAAGCGGCTCGCCCATTTGCACCAAATCAAAGGCTGAAGACCCCGTCAGAATGATATGCAAAGGCTGAATTGTATCAATCATCAACTTCATTTTGCGGGCAATCTCAGGAATATATTGGGCTTCGTCGATTATCAACAACTGAAAACCTTGCAAAATTTTTCGATAATGGCTTTCACTACGTTGTTCTAATAGTTTTTCTGTATCTATATCTTCGCCATTTAGCCAAAGGGTAGTTTCTTTGCGGCTTGTATAAATACTTTGAAGGATTTGCGTTTTTCCTACGCGCCGTGCCCCCAGCAAAATAGAGACTTTTTGCTTGTCCAAATTGCCCTCTATATGTTGTTGTAAAATTCTTTGTATCATATTCAAGTTTGAAAGCACAAAAGTACATAAAAAATGCAAATAGCGTCAGTCAACTGACGGAATTTATATAAATAGCGTCAGTCAACTGACGGAATTACGATTTTGTGGCGGATTGACTGTATTTAGCAGATGGCGTACTTTCCAAAAGTGTGCCACCCTTACAAGCTTATTTTTTTATATAAACTAAAAAGCCTAATTTGCGGCTCAATTCAATAAGAGATTTTTATGAAAATACTCATGGTTTGCCTCGGCAATATCTGCCGCTCTCCCATGGCAGAAGGCATTTTGCGGGCAAAAACCGCAGAAGCAGGCTTAGCTTGGCAGATAGATTCGGCAGGGACAGAAAGCTACCATGTAGGCGAACCGCCCCATAAAAATTCCATTTTGACCTGCAAAGAAAACGGAATAGATATTTCACAACAACGGGCAAGACAAATACAAATCGCTGATTTTGAGGCGTATGACATCATTTATGCGTTGGCAAATGATGTGTATAAAGACATTGCTTATTTCGCAAAAGATAAAACAAACTTGCAAAAAGTGAAGCTATTGATGGACGAAATTGCGCCAGGTCAAAAGTTATCCGTAAAAGACCCTTATTATGGCACAAAAATAGACTATGAAGAGGTTTTTGCTTTGTTATGCGAAGTGAGCGACGTTATAATTCAAAAATATAGCCAATAATTTGGGAAGAAACATGAAAATAAAAATAGGCTTATTCTTTCTATTCTGCTATCAATCTCTCTTTGCTTGCGATTGCAAAACGCTGGATTTTCAAGCCGCCTTAGACAGTGCGAATATCGTTTTTGTAGGGCAGGCAACAGAAGTTACAACGAATTGGATGTCAGGCGGTTGGAAGGCGACTTTTGTGGTAGAAAATAGCTGGAAAATGCCCACAGAAGGCATTTTAGTTGTAAATACGCCTTGGGAGAAAGATTGTGGCTTTATATTTGAGGTAGGAAAAAAGTACCTTGTATATGCTAACAAGAAGTTTACGACAAAAACAACTATTTGTAGTCGCACCCGTCTCCTTTCCGAAGCTGGCGAAGATTTGCAAGTTCTTGGCAAGGGAATGAGACCCGCTTCAAAAGGAAAAACGCCTTATATGATAGCTTTATTGAGCGGGTTGTCTTTGCTCGGACTTATTTTTTTGGCATTTGTGGTAACAAGAGGCAGAAATAAAAAGCACAAACCTGTGGGCTAAATACAGTTAGGAATGAAACGTAAATAAGTTGATGATTTTATAGTCCCGTAGGGACGGCGATATTTATAGAAAAAA
>JAYUZN010000099.1:0-15830 GCA_043751755.1 Bacteroidota bacterium
ATTTTAGGTTATAAAAGAAAATTAAAAAAATATCAGATATTCGTATTAATTGTAAATTAAAATAACTACCTGTCGTAAATTTCTGTTGCAAGATTAGCCCCTGAAGGGGGGAGAAAGGCTTTACCCCCCTTTAGGGGGGCAGGGGGGCAAATGACAAACTGTTAAGTTATTTAATCTCCATTCCTTAGGAAAGAAACTTAAATAAAGTACTCATTTAATAGTCCCATAGGGACGGCGATATTTATAGAAAAAACATGCCAACCCCTCCTTCTTTTTTTCGTGGTTGCACGAAAAATGCGATAAATGGGGGGATTATGGGGGGGCTATAAATATTTCGTGCCTACGGCACTACCTGTGCTGAGCGCAGCCGAAGTACTCGAAGTAAGCCTGTTGAACTCATAAATCCTCAAAATGAAATTGTTACGTTATTTATTCTTCATTCCTTAGCTTGGCAAAAAAGTTCTATAAAAACCTACATAATGGTGTAGTATTACTATTGCTATTGCATATTAAATATATATTTTGCATCTTTGAAAATCAAATCACTTGCACCTGCTGCATACCACTACGACACGTTTTTCTGCTTGCAGAAAAAAGAGACCTACTTCTTTTTCCCAAAAGAAGCCTATGACGAACAATTGAATCGCTATTTTTGTACTATTTATCACCATTTTTATGAAACAAATATTTTTGTTATTGTTGGTTTTTTGTGCAGTTTTGTTTTGGGGCTGCCCTAAGCCGAGAACCTATATCCCTATCCCTGACGAAGTGAAGGCTTATGTCGTCTTTCCTGTAGGGTCTTACTGGATATATACAGATTCTCTCTCCGACCAATTAGATTCTGTTTGTATAACCGCTGTTTTAAGCCGTATTGGCAGCGAACCAGAGTCGCGGATAGACCCGGAAATTATCCAAATGGCTCAAGAAAGCAGCTATTATGGCGATTCTGTCAGAGGAGGCGTGGAAATTTTATCCCCTCTTTTGCCAAAACAGTTTATGTATAGTATGAACTCGGGGTTTACCAACTTTTTTTGCTGTACAGGCTATTTTAATGGAGAAGAACAACCCACCTTTGAACCCTATAAATCTGGTTTTGATGCAGGATACACCAAGTATGTAGGATATTGGGAGGATTATGTGGTTGGAAATCAAGTATATCATAAAGTACGTGCTTATCAAACTGTATATGAATTACCTCGCAATCCCATTCGCCGCTACTATGCTGCTGAAGTGGGTTTGATTCGGGCAGAAATGAAAGACGGGAAGATATGGAAATTGGAGAGGTATAAAATAGCTCCTTAAACATTCACTTTTTAAACATTTTATTTTTATGAAACAAGCAATTTCTTTTTGCTTGGTATGGCTTATGTGCTGTATCAAGTGGGTAAGTGCGTGCAATGACTTGCCCGTGTATGGACGAATTTTGTCCTGTGAACAGAATACCACGAGTGCAAGTGTATCTGTTGAATGGCGTTTTTATGTGAGGGAAACTTGCAAATTTGTAGGTTTTCCTACCCTTAAAGCCCCTACTGCTTACGCTATCACTTGCACAAATTGTGTAGAAGGGCAGGTAGTTTCCCGAGAGGATTCTATTACAATTCAGCTACAATTTAGCTTTCCAACCACGAATCAACCCTTTTATCCACACGAATTTTCCTTTTTTCAAGCCTTTGAATCGCTCGAAAATGCCACATTAGGCGTTTTCACGGAAGAAAGTCAAGGTCATTATTATTTTACGCCTTATCAAACCCTAGAAATATGGAATGACAATGATTATTATAGCCTATCAAGAATGTGGCTACATCCGGCGAATAAGTTAGACACTACCCACCTTTTTATGAATAAATCGGATATTCCTCTCTCCAATTTGGGTATAAATGATACTATTGTAGAAGGACAAGAATGGACAGAAGATTGGCGTTGGAAAAAAGTAAATGGCTTGCCTTACTTAATTCCTATGAAGGCTTTATCTCCCGATTCTATGGCTTATTATAGCCAAAATGTAGGAGATGGTCCCGATTCTTTAAATAGCCGTGCTACTTTTGCAGGAATTGTAACAGGGCGATTGCTTACTCAAGTTGTCAATGATTTAGGCATTGTGGTTACGATTCCCTTGGCAGGGATTCGCGTAAAATTATTGGAAGAAGACCTAATGGGTTTTGAGGTATTTGATGAAGATTATACAGATGAGCAAGGGTATTATACCTTTACATACGCCAAAGCACAAGCGTTTGAAGGAGGGCAAATAGAACTAAGGGTTCAAATAAAATCTAAGACAAAAGAGGATTGGAATTATAAAATAAAAGCAAAAAAAAGCAATTTTTGGCAAGATATATATGAAAAGAAAATTGCGCAAATAGGAGCAGGAAGCACTTTTACGTGGAGCATTGGGGATATTATAGAAAATGACGATCCCTATCGCTTAGTGCATTGGGCAAGGCGTGCAAAACAATATGTAGAAAATAATGGTTTTTCTCCTCTTTTAACTTCGGAACTTACGATATTGCCCTTTAGAGATAATAGTAACTTTATAGCAGATGGCTATTATCTTGCAGCCCCTCTATTAGACCCTACCATACGCATGAGAGACGATGACGGAGATAGAGAATCAGTTATAAGGCATGAGTTTGGACATTTTTTGATGTGGGAACTTCAGAACAGAACCTTTATTACACTCTATTCTGAAAATAATTGCAGCTCGCACCCCTTCAATGCTGAAAATACCTCTCGTCAAGCATGGACTGAAGGCTGGGCTGATGCGATTGCTATGATATTAGATGCTGCTTATTGGCAGGAAGATGGAGAATATGGTCAGCCTTTTACACGCCTCAAAGTACCTATGTATGAGAATAATGTACGATTTTATGCTAACCCCAGCTTACCTTTTAACAATGGTATTCGTTCAGAATATAATCTTGCGGCATCTATATATGATTTATGGGATGGGGCAAATAAAGGACTACCGAGCCAGATACCGCCCAAAGCGGCGAATGCTGTTGTTGATGTTTCAGAAGTAGCGGTAACCATTTCGCATGGGTTCAATGACCAATTCACAAGTGTGTCGGACCCTGATGTGTCTGAGGCTGCCTTGCATTGGGAGAGTATAGATGATGTGGAATATTCTTTTGCAGACATTATAGAACCTCTATTAGCGCATCGGGGCTTAGGGAATAATATACAACATATATCAGCGTATTTTCAATACTTTTTGTCAGATGTTGTAGGAAATGATTGCCAACAATTGGCGAATGTTTCGAGAGTATTTAGAGAAAACAGGGTGTTACAAGACATAGATTTTTATGAAGTTCATGCAGGAAATAATTGTTTGAACACGGACGGGATAGGAATGGTTATTGATTTTGAAGATGCTGCGCAAATATGCCCTTTTGGAAATGCTCTCATAACAAACTATCAAGACCAATATGTTACCAACTATTTTCCTCGTAGCCAAAATGAAATATTCAATTTCCCTTTTTTGCCTATTCAATCAGGTTCAAACATACCTGGGTATTATCCCTATATAACAGATGATTTATGGTTAGGAAATATGGGAAATAATGGTTTTCCTACTACTTCTTGTATTTTTTCTATCAATGGAGATGGCAATTTCCCAAGTATATTGCAGAATGGGACATTAGAAACTTGTGGAGGGGTAGATATAGAACTGAATAATGCGACTATGATGTTAGGGAATGCTTCAAGTTTAACAGCGAATCTTATATTTAATGCAGGTTCAACGCTTAAAATAAGTTCAAATGGTGTGCTTATTATCCATGATAACAGCAAAATCATCATAGAAAGTGGTGCAAAACTCACGATTGAACAAGGCGCGCAAATACAGCTTCTCGGCAACAACGCAATCCTTGAAATTCGCGACACGCTCGACCTCAAAGACAAGGCCATTTTCACCTTCACAGGAGACGGCTTTGTGCGCTTTGCAAATGGCAATACAATTATTGCCGCCAGCAATTCCGAAATCAAATTCACAGGCAGCAGCCCCTCCGACAAAGTCGTAGAAATCGCTGACAACTCCTTCATTTCCAACTACAATCTTGTCAAAACCACCCTACAACATGGCAGATGCGAATTGGGGCAAAACGCCTTTTGGGACACAGGAAACGGGCAGGTTTTGTTTACAGATGCGGTTTTTACGGCACTTGATAATACAAAACCCTATCAAACCATTTACACAAATGGGCAAGACCCCACTATTCAAGATTGCCAATTTTCTTATGGGCAAACGGGGCTTACCGCAAGGAATTTCATGAGTTTGGGGGCATCTATTACGCTCACAAACGTGGAAATCCACCATTGTAACATAGCATTAAGAGACTATGACAAAGGCGCGCATTTGGAAAATGTACATTTTCACCACAATAATATCGGCTGGAAAGCAGCGTATCAAGCCTTTAACAGTCAGCTATTGAACTCCGAAATAGACAATAATACATACGAAGGCGTAACTTTTACGGGCAATACAAATCTTGCTGTAGAAAGTCCCAATATTCACCACAATTTGTATGGTTTGGATTTTATAGGCGCAGGAAACCTCGTACCTGTTTGTGGAGGAGTTATTTTCAATGGCTCTACAGGAATAGGCGGCTACCAAAATGCGAAAATCCAACTTTCGGGAAATCCGCTAAGTAGCCCCAAAGTAAACCTTAGCTATAATACGACAAGTAGCGTGTTTTTGTGGGGCGCAAGGGTCTATCTCAACGAAGGGAGAAATAATTTATCTCCAGAACAAGGCGGCATGGCACTTGCGGTTATTACGCCGCAAACAAACAGCTTAAATGCGAAACACAATCATTGGAATGAAAATAGTATTCCCTATGGCACTTCGCCTGTTTTTGGCACAGATTACAATTTGTACAGCATAGGCAGCGCAAATCCTGTAAATGTAATTGACAATCAGCCTATTGAATACGAATCTTGTAACGGAATTATACAACGACAAATGTATATTCCTGAATGTGTGGAATGTGAAGTCATCAAAACCCCGCATTTTGACTATGTGAGAATAGATAGTGCTTTGCGGCAGGTGGCAGAAGATTTGTATGAATACAGCCGTTTTCAGCATGTTGCAGCTAATTATGGCTTATTGACGGAAATATTGGAATTTGCTTATACAAAATCGGATATAACACAAGACGAAGTATTGAATATTGCTTTAGATATAGCAAAATATACCTTTGCAGAAGGCATCGCAACGGCTACGATTTCCTACAATTCCACAGGCGAAATCGGACAGCCTGCCGCCAAAATCTTTCAACTCATAGACAGCCGCATAACAAATACCTTAGATACACCTTCTGTTTTTTATCGAAAAATAGACAAGGCAATTCTCTATAACCTGTTGCAAAGACCTGCTCTATCCCTCACTGTGCTGAATGCAATCACAACGGAGAATGCAGAGCAAGCGGAATATCAAGCTTATTGGACTTGCTTTGTGGAGTTGCGGAGGGATATGCAGTTACAAACGATAGAAAGTGCGGAAATAACCCGAAGGCTTGCGGTTTGCCCTGCCATTTCTCGCCCAAGTCAAGGCGCGAACAAAATGGAGTCTCCGCAAATCGCAGCAAGTCTTTCCCTTTTTCCGAATCCTTCACAGGCTGAGGTGCAGATTTCGCTCTTTTCTCCTCAAGAAAATGAGGCTTCTTTGGCAGTCTATGACATTCAAGGTAGAAAAGTACAGGAAATAGCCCTTTTTGCTTGCCAAAAAGGAACAAATATGCTTTCCCTTTCTGCGACTTCGCTCACAAATGGTATGTATTCTGTAGTCATACAGCTTGGAAATGAGGTGCTTAGTCACAAATGGCTGGTGCAGAAATAGGCGTTAAGGGTGGCGCACCTTTAAAAGGTGCGCCACCCTGCAAAGCTACCCAAAAAAGTCATACAAAACATACATAAATATGTAGTATTGCTATTGCTATTGCATCTTAAATATATATTTTGCACCTTTGCAAACCAAACCGCTTGCCGCCACTATTGCCTGCTGCAAACCACTACGACACGTTTTTCTGCTTGCAGAAAAGAGAGACCTACTTCTTTTTCCCAAAAGAAGCCTATGACGAACAATTGAATCGCTATTTTTGTACCACTTACTACCATTTCTCTCATATTTAGTATCAGCTGTACCTGAAATATGTTTGGAATATTTCTTTAATTTTTACGTTTAATTTTCCATTTGTAATGAAACAAAAAAACATTTTTCAAATCCTGAGTGCCTTAGCATTCGGATTCCTGCAACTGATGGGCATTAGCTATGTTACTGCCCAAGACGATACTGTGTTTGTTCCTATCATAAAGAACAACGGGCAACTACTTGATATTGAAGACAATTCTGTTGATGATGACGAGGTATTATATTACTCTGACAATTACGGCAAATCGTTCTACTTTCAAAAACAAATGGTTTCTTATGTATTCCATAATATGGATACAACGGGTTCTGATACTATGTTACGACTAGACATGAATTTTCTTCGTAGCAATGCAGCCCCTGATATTTATGGATTACCCCAAGTAAGTACCATGAACTATTATAAAGACACTGATGTTTTTGAAGATGTGCCTGTAGTAAATACCCTTCAATATAAAACGCTATATGATGGGATTAATTTGGTAATATACAATGAGGGGCTTCCTTCTTATGCCTTTGATGTATCAAGCTATACTAGCACTAATGCTATTCAATTGTCTTGGGATGGGGCAACGAGTATTACCATTAATGGAGAAGGAGGATTAGATATTGAAACAGACGCGGGTACGATTGAATATCCTGCTCCTATAGCTTATCAAATCATTGATGATGAATTACAAGAAGTAGAAGTTGAGTATTATATAGAGGGTACAACCTTGAGTTTTACGGTAGGTACGTATGATAATACATTTAGTTTGGCAATATTAATAGGGTATAAGCCTGCGCCGCCCATTCCTTATGGATATGGGTATGTATATTGGGGAACTGAAATAAATGCAATTCATTTGTATGATGTAAAAATGAATAATGATAATGAGATTTTTACGATAGGCTATGCCTATACATATCCTTTTCCTGCTAATACTCCTGGACAATTTCAACCTGGTTTTGGTGGTATCGATGTCATAGTAACTAAATTTAACCCTAATAGAAGCATAGATTGGGCTACGATGTTGGGAGGTACAGGCAATGATTATGGTACAAGAATAGCACTTGCGCCTAATGGGGAAGCGGTATATTGTGCATCAAGAACATTGAGTAATGATTTTTTTACGTATGAGGGAGATTTGAGTTATTATCATGCAGCACCTTTATCTAGCCCTAACAATAATGAAGCTGTGCTTACTAAACTTGATAAAAATGGACATATAGGAGCATTTTATTCAGGTACCTTTTCCACTTATTGGGGAGGAAATGGGAATAATTATATAGATGCTTTAGTAGTAGATAGTGATAATAGTTTATTTTTAGGGGGTGGATTTGCCGCAGGTGCTAATAGCATATTTAATTATTATTCATTACCCGAAGATTTACCCAGTTTGAATACTTATTATGAAGATTTTCCTTCATACGGGGGTGGGTTTATTGCGAAATTTACCGTAGGTGATGAACTTGTATGGTCAACAGCTTTAGCTAATGGATTAGGAAATAGGGCTAGGGTTCATAGCCTAGCAGTAGATGATGCAGATAATGTTTTTGCTTATGGAGTAACTGTTGCCTCTCCCGGAACAAAAGTAACGGGTCCTGTAGATTACACGTATAATCAATCAGATGTATTTCCTACCGTAGAAGTTGGGAGTGCAGGAAGCTTTTGTCAACCCTCAAATTATGGAGGGCAAGAGTGTTTTATTATGAAATTTAATAATGCCACCAATAACCACGGATTGGAATGGTCCACCTTGTTTGGGGGAGATGCTGGCGACGGCGGTACCCCCTATAATGCAAGTATTAATTTGGGTTTGTGGGGACAAGGCGGTATTGTTGTAGATAAAAATGATAATATTTATATTGCAAGTACCACAAGTTCTGATGCAACTTATTTCCCCGTGGAAAGTTTAACTGGGACAGGGGTATATAATGATCTTTCTGAGAACGGATATCAAGATGGTTTTATTGCCCGTTTTAACAATGATGGGAACAAAGACTGGTGTACGTATTATGGAAGCGACCAAGGGGATTTTATTGCAGGTATTTCGACTAATGGAAGTAATACCATAAATATTTGTGGATATGTGGCTCAACAGGCTATCCCTTCAGGCTTTCCCTTAAAACAAAGAACAGGAACTTATTATCAAAGCTCTCCTGTTACACCAGCAACTACTGGTTTTATTGCTCAATTTGACTTAGCGGGTTATTGGGAATTTTCTACCTATTATAGTTATTATAAAGGCTATATCAATGCTATTACAAATGATGCAACAGATGACAATATTGTTACAGTAGGGGAATGCCTGATTGGTAGAAATATCCCTTATCCAAATGTTTTTGATTATTTTTTATACTTACCTTTGAATGCAAATGCAACCTCCATCAGTAATATCCTTCAAGGTTGCGTTGGTTGTGAGCGTCATGGAGAAAAAGCAGATGAACTTCCTTCGGATTTAGTGATTACTCCAAATCCTACGAAACAACTCTTTAAGCTCGAAAATCCTACTAAAATATGGATAGATGCGGTTTATATCTATAATACGACAGGACAGTTAATAAAAAGATATGAAAATGTAGGCGAAAATCAAAGCCCTAGTTTTGAGGTACAAACCTTGCCTACAGGTGTGTATAATGTACAAATACATACCATAGAAGGCATACATTCGCATAAACTTGTGATAGAATAATATCAACCTATAAGCATAAGCAGAAAGAAATCGCTTTCTGCTTATGCTTATTTTATATTTAATAATACCATGAGAAAAATAATTAATTTTATCGGAATATTACTTTATCTTGTAAGCAGTTTGTATGCTCAAAATATTCCATCCCCCCTCACGACAGGGACAAATTACGGCGTTCTTGAATTATTCGCTGATACAGCTACAAATGAATTAATTATAGGAGGGGAGTTTACTATAGCAGATGGACAACCTTATCTTGGTTCAGCTATGTGGAATGGCAATTCTTGGCTTTATTCTGGATTTGAAGGGGGAGGCTGGACTAATGCTTTTTATAAAGGAGAACTTTATACAAGTGGTCCAGGGGGGACAGGCTATTATCAACAAGGGGAATATCATTTTGGACCTATGATGAAAAGAGAACTAAGTACAGGGAATTGGATACCTATTGGACATGATACGGCAAGTTTCTGGTCAGACTTACCTTATAATAGTACTACAGGTGAAATGTATGATATGGAAGTGGAAGGTGATACTATGTATTTATTTGGAAGATTTAGTAGAGTAGGCAATATACATGTAAAGAATATTGCGAAATATGATGGCACTAATTTTTATCCTTTCCCCCCCCCAGATACTACCTTAAATAATCTAATCTGGTGTGCAAAATTCTATAAGGGGGAGTTATATATAGGGGGTAATTTCATAAGCTCAACAGACGCTACGGTTAAAAAGATAGCAAAATGGAATGGACATAGTTGGGAAAACTTGGGAACTCCCCTTAAAGGGCTTAATTCTTCAGTAGGAAATATGGAGATATATGAGGGGGAACTTATTGTATCAGGGAGTTTTGAAAAATCATGGGGTGATAAGGCAAATGGGGTGATGAGTTGGGATGGGGTGCAATGGAAAGAATTAGGAACTGGGATGAAAATAGACGCTACGGATATGATGGAATATGAAGGGGAGTTGTATTTGACAGGGAAGATAGCTAATAGCCCTACCCCTATTCATGATGTGGCGAAGTGGAATGGAAGCATATGGTCTGGAATTGGAATAGATACATTAAGTAGGGACAATCTTCCTGGGCTTATCAATACGATAGAACAATGGAATGGAGATTTATATTTTGGAGGGGGCTTTACACAAATAAATGGCGTAGCTTGTAAAAATATTGCTAAGTATTCTGCTACTACGGGGATTACCCCTGTGTTATTTGAGGAGTCTATCGAAGTGTATCCTAATCCAAATGAGGGGACTTTTCGGGTGACGGTTCCGCCTACTATGCAACAAACTATTGCTGTTACCATCTGTGATATGAGCGGGAGGATAGTGTATCAGGAAGTCAAGGTATTTGAAAGAGGAGAGGCGGTGATTGAAACAGAGCTGGTGCAAGGGTTTTATATTTTGCGCTTGGAGGAGTTGGAGAGTGGGAGGAGTGTGGTTAGGAAGGTAGTGCTGGAATAAGGATTGATTGATTCTTGTAAAAATATCTGTTAGACAACAATAGCTCATACCTTTCGTATGGGCTATTGTTGCCCCCAAAAATCCCCCTTTCAAAAAAAAAATCTCCCCAAATAAAAAAAAAGTTTATAAAACGCTTGTAAGTATAAAAAATAGTCCTACCTTTGCACCGCAGTTTTGAAATACATATCTCATTGATTATCAAAACGGGTCAGAACATATAGAAAACTACACAAGAGCAAGAAAGGCTCCGTCCTTTCCCAAACGACTCACAGTAGCATCATGCTTTACTATAAAGCCGCTGATAACCACAACTCCCAATCTGTCCACGCATTTTGGTGTGCTATCAGCCTATTTATACTTCGCAGGATTCCTACGTTTTCTATTTTTTTGCGCCCGCAGAAATAAGGCAACATTTTTTTAAAGGAAGCGAAATGCCTACCATACAACAACTAGTAAGAAAAGGTCGCACAGACAAAGTGTATAAGAGCAAGTCTCCTGCACTCTCGTCTTGTCCGCAACGTAGAGGCGTTTGTTTGCGTGTTTATACAACGACACCCAAAAAACCAAACTCCGCTTTGCGTAAAGTTGCGCGTGTTCGTCTCACCAATAAGTTGGAAGTAACCGCTTATATCGGCGGCGAAGGACACAATCTCCAAGAACACTCCATCGTCTTAGTACGCGGCGGAAAGGTAAAAGACCTTCCGGGGGTACGTTATCACATTGTGCGTGGCGCATTAGACACCGCAGGGGTAGCCAACAGAAAGCAGAGTCGTTCTAAATACGGACAGAAACGTCCAAAACCAGGGCAACCTGTAGCAGCAGCTAAAGGGGGAAAACCAGCACCTGCTAAGAAAAAATAATCATCTTCAATTCAAGGTAAGAATTCATGAGAAAGGCTAAACCGAAGAAACGAATCATTCTTCCCGACCCCAAATACCGTAGCGAAGTGGTGGCAAAATTTGTGAATCACTTAATGTTACAGGGGAAAAAAAGTACCGCTTACACCATTCTGTATGGCGCATTAGCTATCGTAGAAGAGAAAACCAAGCAAAATGGTTTGGATATTTTTCAGAGAGCGATTGACAATGTAAGACCTACAGTAGAAGTAAAAAGCCGCAGGGTAGGGGGGGCGACCTTCCAAGTACCTACTGAGGTAAAACCAGAAAGAAGTCTTTCGGTCGGTATGAAATGGCTCATCAAATATGCCCGCGACAAAAGTGGGAAGTCGATGAAAGAAAAATTAGCAAATGACATCTTGGCAGCCGCAAAAGGCGAAGGGTCAGCCGTTAAGAAAAGAGACGACACCCACAAAATGGCAGAAGCTAACAAAGCATTTGCGCATTTTAGAATGTAAGATTTAAGGAATAAATCTACGCTAAGTGTTTGATAATGAGGACTAACTTTTTATGCCTTATTTGGAGAAACACAATTTGATTTTTAAAACAAAGTTCCTTAGTTGTGAATGAAAAGTTGTTTTTTATTTTTTAATTAAATATTAATTATTAACTTTCAACTTTCAACTTTCAACTATCAACTATTCAATTTATATGTCTAAAGAAAAACTTCCTCTCTCACATTGTCGGAATATCGGTATCATGGCGCACATTGATGCAGGTAAAACCACAGCTACAGAACGTATATTATACTATACGGGCGTAGTACACAAAATGGGAGAGGTACATCATGGGGCAGCTACTACCGACTGGATGGAGCAAGAGCAAGAGCGTGGGATAACCATTACCTCTGCGGCTGTAACCACTTTTTGGAAATTTCGCAAGGAAGACTACCGTATTAATATAATTGATACACCCGGTCACGTGGATTTTACCGTAGAAGTAGAACGTTCTCTACGGGTCTTAGACGGTTCTGTAGCCTTGTTTAGTGCCGTAGATGGCGTTGAGCCGCAATCCGAAACCGTTTGGAGACAAGCCGATAAATACAAAGTTCCCCGTATTGCTTTCGTCAATAAGATGGACAGAGTAGGCTGCGATTTCTTCAATGTCGAAAAAGAAATCCGGGAAATGCTCGGCGCAAACCCTGTTCCTATTCAAATTCCGATTGGCGGCGAAGAAAAATTCGTAGGTGTTGTGGATTTGATTAAGAATGAAGGTATCATTTGGAACGAAGAAGACTTAGGTATGACCTACAAAACCATACCTGTTCCAGAAGATTTGAAGGAAGTTGTAGCCGAATATAGAATCAAAATGTTGGAATCTATTGCAGAATATGACGACCATTTGATGGAAAAATATTTTTCCGACCCTGACACCATAACAGAAGATGAAATAAACGCAGCTTTGCGTGCCGCTACCATCGATATGAAAATATTTCCGATGATGTGCGGTTCTGCCTTCAAAAACAAAGGCGTTCAGGCTTTGTTAGATGCCGTTTGTTTGTATTTCCCTTCTCCTGCTGATGTCAAACCCGTGCAAGCTACCAATCTCAAAACAGGCGAAATCGTTATGCGTGCGCCCAATAATGATGAGCCGTTCACTGCACTTGCGTTCAAAATTATGACACATCCTCAAGCAGGTCGTCTTACTTTTATTCGCGTATATTCAGGCACATTGGAAAGCGGTTCTTACATTTTGAACACCCGTTCAGGCGAAAAAGAGCGCGTAAGCCGCATTTCTCAAATGCACGCCAATAAGCAAAATGACATTCCTATGGTAGAAGCGGGCGACATTGCGGCGGTTATCGGCGTGAAAGACGTTCGTACAGGGGATACTTTTTGCGAATTGAATAACTTGGTTATCCTCGAATCCATTACTTTCCCAGACCCTGTAATCCGTTTGGCGATTGAGCCAAAAACTACCGGCGACCAAGATAGACTTGCCAATGGTTTGTCAAAACTCTCTGATGAAGACCCTACTTTTAAGGTAAACACAGACGAGGACACAGGACAAACGATTATTGCAGGAATGGGCGAACTTCACTTAGAAATCATCATCGACCGATTGAAGCGTGAGTTCAAAGTAGAAGTAAATCAAGGAAATCCACAAGTATCTTATCGTGAGGCAATTACAAAAGCGATTACGCATCGGGAAGTTTACAAGAAACAAACGGGTGGTCGCGGTAAATTTGCGGACGTACAAATAGAATTTTCTCCCATTGACGGAGACGGCTTTGAGTTCGTAAACGACCTAAAAGGCGGTTCTATCCCAAGAGAATTTGTTCCTTCTGTAGAAAAAGGCATCAAAGAAGCAATGAAAGATGGCGTACTTGCAGGCTATATTTTGGGCGGCGTAAAAGCAAGATTATTTGATGGCAGTTTCCACGCAGTGGATTCAGATTCCTATTCTTTTGAAATTTGTGGGCGTTTAGCCTTCAAAGAAGCCTGTTCCAAAGCATCTCCCATTATCTTAGAACCCATTATGGCGGTCGAAGTCGTAACCCCCGAAGACTATATGGGTACGGTTATGGGAGACTTGAATCGCCGTAGAGGAATGATTGAAGGCACAGGCAGCAGAGGAAATGCGCAAGTCATCAAAGGAAAAGTGCCGCTTTCTGAGCTATTCGGATATGTTACACAACTACGTACTAATACTTCTGGACGTGCCGTTTCTACCATGCAATTCTCTCACTATGCGCCAGCACCACGAGGGATTCAAGAGGAAGTCGTTGCCAAAGCAAAAGGTATAAAATCACAACAGTCATGACGCAAAAGATTAGAATTAAGCTTAAGTCTTACGACCACAGTCTGGTAGATAAATCTGCCGAAAAAATTGTGAAAACGGTGAAAGCCACCGGAGCAGTAGTGAGCGGACCCATTCCTTTGCCTACCGAAAAGGTAATCATTACGGTAAACCGCTCCCCACACGTAAACAAGAAAGCAAGAGAACAATTTGAAGTTTGTTCTTACAAAAGACTCATAGACATCTTCAGTTCCAGCCCAAAAACGGTGGACGTGTTGATGAAATTGGAACTCCCCAGCGGAGTTGATGTAGAAATCAAGGTTTGATAGAGGTGTTTTATCTTAACTTATTAAGCTCTCGCAAGATGGCAGGACTAATTGGAAAGAAAGTCGGGATGACAAGCATCTTTGACGCAAATCGTAAAAGCATTGCTTGCACGTTAATATATGTTGAGCCAAATATTGTTACTCAAGTCAAAACCGCCGATTCAAAAGACGGGTATGACGCAATTCAATTGGCAGCTTTCGAAAAGAAAGACAAACATACTACGAAACCCCTCAAAGGGCATTTCGAAAGAGCAAGCACAACTCCTAAACGCAAATTGGCAGAATTTGTCTTTGCAAAACCGCTTAGTTTAGGAGATACTGTATCAGTGGACTTGTTTGCCGAAGGAGAAACTGTAGTAATTACAGGAACTTCTAAGGGAAAAGGTTTCCAAGGGGTAGTAAAACGTCACGGTTTCCACGGAGTAGGTATGGGTACTCACGGACAACACAACCGTATGCGCGCGCCCGGTTCACTCGGTCCTGGCTCTACGCCATCTCGTGTATTCAAAGGCATGAAAATGGCAGGGAGAATGGGCAACGACCAAGTGAAAGTGAAAAACCTTAAGGTGTTGAAAGTGTATCCAGATAAAAATTTATTGGTCATTTCGGGAGCTGTTCCCGGACATAATGGTTCTTACGTGTTTGTTGAAAAATAATATGGACTTAACTATATTGAACATACAAGGCGGACAAACCGGTCGCTCCGCAACGCTCTCCACAGAGGTATTTGGTTTGGAAACTCCCAGTGACCACGCAATTTACTTAGATGTTCGTTACATCTTAGCAAATCGCCGTCAGGGAACACATAAAGCAAAGACTCGTGCAGAGGTAAGTGGTACGACCAAGAAAATGTATCGCCAAAAAGGAACGGGGAATGCCCGTCAAGGTTCGAAGCGTTCTCCCCTGCATCGTCATGGAGGACGTGTATTTGGACCCACACCGCACGAATACGGTTTCAGCATGAACAAAAAAATGAGAGCTTTAGCGCGTAGAAGTGCGCTAACCTATAAAGCTCGCGGTTCGGCTGTTACAGTAGTAGAGAATTTCCAATTTGATGCCCCTAAAACAAAGAGTTTTATCTCGGTATTAGCAGGCTTGAATGTTACAGGAAAGAAAATTTTGCTCGTATTGCCTTCTCCTTCACCCGAAGACGTAGCCGCAAGACAAGCAAAAGCAGCAGAAGGAAAAGCGGAAAAGAAAGCCGTAAATACGGTCTATCTATCTGGCAGAAACGTACCAAAAGTAAATATAGTGGCAGCTTCAGACATCAATACCTTTGATATTATGAACGCTGAAGTCTTAGTAATTACAGAAGGTGCATTAGGCTTCATCAACGAAAAATTAGCTAAGTAGAGTTGAAAGTTGATAATTGAAAGTTGAAAGTTAATACTCAAAAGTTAGCGGGAATCCTACTTTCTTTTAGATAACGATTAACCTACTACTTTCATTCCTTTTCACTCTCAACTATACACTCTCAACTATCAACTATTATGATACTTGTACGTCCCATACTTACCGAAAAATCCACAAAGGCTTCAGAGCATAAAAAACACCCTGTGTTTAGCTTTCAAGTCCATATGGATGCCAACAA
>JAYUZN010000100.1:0-9410 GCA_043751755.1 Bacteroidota bacterium
CACCTTTCGAAGGTGCGCCAACCTTTACAAATGCTGTTTTTAGACAGATAAAGATGCTATAAAACCAAATAATAGTCTTACCTTTGCGCCAATTTTAGGAATTGAAAATGACTGCTTTGACACTCATTTCTCATTTCTCATTTCTCATTTCTCATTTCTCATTTTCCCAATGCCATTAGATTCTTCAATTCAAACAGTACTCATCATAGGCAGCGGACCCATTGTCATTGGTCAAGCCTGCGAGTTTGACTATGCGGGTTCACAAGCTGCCCGCGCCCTGCGTGAAGAAGGAATTAGGGTTGCCCTCATCAACTCGAATCCTGCCACGATTATGACCGACCCTGTTACAGCAGATGACATTTATTTGCTGCCTTTAACAAAAGAGTCTATCATTCATATCCTCAAAAAACAAAAAATTGATGCTGTTTTGCCTACTATGGGAGGTCAGACGGCATTAAATTTATGTATTGAATGTGATAAAGCGGGGGTTTGGAAAAAGTATAATGTGCGTATAATTGGCTCGGACATTACGGCGATTAACAAGGCAGAAGATAGGTCACTTTTTCGCAAAATGTTGGAGGAAATGAACCTTGACGCACCTCGTTCAGAAGTGGCAAATTCTTTTCTCAAAGGAAAAGAAATTGCGCAAAGGATTGGTTTTCCGTTGGTTATACGCCCATCTTTCACTTTGGCAGGAACAGGGGGAGCTTTTGTGAACGAACCTACGCAATTTGACGAACTCCTTACAAGAGGTTTGCAAGCAAGTCCGATTCATGAAGTTTTGATAGAAGAAAGCATTTTTGGCTGGAAAGAATATGAGTTGGAAGTGATGCGCGACAATATGGCTAATCACTTGGTTATCTGCACAATAGAAAATTTTGACCCTATGGGGGTGCATACAGGCGACTCTATTACGGTTGCCCCTGCCATGACTTTGCCTGACACCCTTTACCAAAAAATGAGAGACCAAGCCTTTCAAGTAATGGACGGGCTGGGACAATTTGCAGGGGGCTGTAATGTGCAGTTTGCCCTTGACCCCAAAACAGACCGCCTCACAGTTATCGAAATAAACCCGCGTGTGTCTCGTTCTTCTGCCCTCGCGTCTAAGGCTACAGGCTATCCGATTGCACGCATTGCCGCAAAATTGGCTGTAGGTTTTCATTTGGACGAGTTGCCTAATCAGATAACAAAAACCACTTCTGCCTTTTTTGAACCTGCTTTGGACTATGTTATTGTCAAAATTCCCCGTTGGAATTTTGACAAATTTCCTGGAGCTGACCCTTATTTGGGCTTGCAAATGAAGTCGGTAGGCGAGGTTATGGGCATAGGGCGCAATTTCAATGAGGCTTTGCAAAAGGCTTGTCAATCTTTGGAGATAAAACGAAATGGCATGGGTGCGGACGGCAAGGAATTGCACGATTTAGCCCGCATTATGAAAAGCCTGCGCAACCCTTCATGGGATAGGCTTTTTCATGTAAAAGATGCCATGCACTTGGGCGTTCCCCTCAATGCCATTCACGAAGCCACCAAAATTGATATGTGGTTTTTGCGGCAATTAGAATATTTGGTGGTTTTGGAAAAAGAAATCTCTCGTTTTACCCTTGATAACATGCCAAAAGAACTCTGGCATGAGGCAAAGAAAAACGGCTATGCAGATAGGCAGCTTGCGCATTTGTTGAATACAATCGAATCAAAAGTGCGGGAAAAACGCCTTTCTTTGGGTTTGAAACGTTCCTATAAATTGGTAGATACTTGTGCGGCAGAATTTCCTGCCCTTACGCCTTATTATTATTCTTCCTACGAATCGGAAAATGAATCTGTGGTTTCGGACAGAAAAAAAGTGGTCATTTTGGGGTCTGGACCGAACCGAATTGGGCAAGGCATTGAGTTTGATTATTGCTGTGTGCATGGCGTTTTGGCGGCAAAAGAAATGGATTTTGAAACAATTATGATAAATTGTAATCCCGAAACCGTTTCTACGGACTTCAATGTTTCGGATAAATTGTATTTTGAGCCTGTATTTTGGGAGCATGTTTATGACATTATTGAGCATGAAAAACCTGATGGCGTGATTGTGCAGCTTGGCGGGCAAACGGCTTTGAAATTGGCAGAAAAAATGCAGCAATTTGGGATTCCCATTTTTGGAACGAGCTTTGACGGCATGGACATTGCAGAAGACAGAGGGCGTTTTTCGGATTTGTTGAAAGAATTGAACATTCCTTATCCTCGTTATGGCGTGGCAGAAGATGCAGAAGAATCGATTGTGATTGCCAAAAAAGTGGGTTATCCTGTCTTGGTTCGCCCTTCGTATGTCTTGGGCGGACAAGGTATGCGCATTGTTATCAATGACGAAGAGCTTACGCAGCAAGTTATCAAATTGATGACGGATATTCCTGGCAATCGTATCTTGATAGACCATTTTTTAGATGGCGGAATTGAAGCTGAAATAGATGCTTTGTGTGATGGCGAAAATGTGCAAATCATTGGGTTGATGGAGCATATAGAACCTGCGGGCATTCACTCTGGGGATTCTATGTCTGTGTTACCTGCGTTTTATTTGAGCGAAAAAGTGAAGGCAGATATGATAGCTCATGCCCATAAAATCGCCCTTTCCTTGCAAGTAAAAGGACTTATCAACATTCAATATGCGATAAAAGATGACATAGTATATGTTATAGAAGCAAATCCACGCGCATCACGCACAGTGCCTTTCATTGCCAAAGCGCATCAAGTTCCGTATGTGAACTATGCCACAAAAATCATGTTAGGAACACACAAAGTTACCGATTTTGACTACGAACCCAAGCTACAAGGCTATGCGATAAAAGTGCCTGTTTTCTCTTTTGAGAAATTTCCGGGCGTAAACAAGGCACTTGGTCCCGAAATGAAATCAACAGGGGAAAAAATAATTTTTATAGAGGATTTGGAAGACCCATTTTTTGTTACGGCGTATAGCGAAAGAAATATGTATTTGACGAGGTAGGTTTCTGTTTCACGCAGATTTCCACAGATGAAAGCGGATTTCGCAGATAAAAAGCATAGTATCTGCCCGAATCTGCGAAAATCTGCGTGAAATATATCAAAATAAATACCTATCTTTGCATTATAAATCATTTGTAGCATTATGAAAACAGCAGCTTTTAAAGATTGGGATTTGACCAAATTAGACAAGGCATTTGGGCTTAAACAGGTTTGGGATTCCCCTAAATTGCAGGAATGGCAAAATATTCGCCTTGAAATAGATGATTTTGAGACTCGAAATATCCTGAAATTACAACCTCCTCTCATTCGGGGTGGGCGAGCATGGAATGAAGTAGAACTTGAAAACAAGTTTATAAGCCCCCTTATTTTGAACGCTAACATTGAAGATAATGACATAGGCTACTTTCTAGAAAGACATCTGAAGGGAACAGTAGGAGATTATGAGCTTTCAGGCATTGTAGATGGCATTATTGCTACGGGGTTTCGCGACCCAAATGTTCCTTTTTTTTGCCTTCACGAATATAAAAGAAGTGTTGAGAATCAAGGAACTCCTGATGGGCAAGTCCTTGCAGCTATGTTGGTAGCAAGGGAAGAAAATAACAACAAAAAGACCATTTATGGCTTGTATGTGGTGGGTTTGATATGGAATTTCATTGTGTTAGAGGGAAATGAATATTGTATTAGTAAAAATTATGATGCTTCTGACGAGCATATTTTCGATATTTTTCGTATGTTAAAAGCCTTGAAACAAATGATTATGAGGGATTTGTGAAATGTTGAGACAGGCATTAATTGGTTTGAAAAACGGTTCAACTCTTAGACAACAAATGTTGATTATGAAGCAAAAACATCTTTTAGGATTCTTTCAGCTCCTGCTTTCAGGTTTGATATTGTATGTGCCATTTGCCTGCACGCACATCTATTATCACCCCAATATGCACAATGTGCCGATGCTGCGGGAAAAAGGCGATATACGGGCAAATGTGGCATTGTCGCAGGGAAATGAGGTGGAAGCAACAGAGTTACAAGCTGCGTATGCCGTCAAAAATAATGTGGGTGTGATGCTCAATTTTATTGGCGGACAGGCGAGCGGCGGACGCAAAAATGGGCGCGGAGGCTATTTAGAAGGAGGGGCAGGCTATTTTAAGCCTTTGGGAACACATTTTGTGTTCGAAAGTTATGGCGGCTTTGGGGCGGGTAGCATTGCCAATTTTCGGGCATATACAGAAGTAAAACCCTTTTTTCCTATCTATTTTGGCAAAGCCTTCGTTCAGCCCTCCATCGGTTTTCATTCCAAAATCGTAGATGCGGCTTTTTCTTGCAGAGTTGGAGGAGTTTATTATTTTCCCTACGCCGCCCCCGATTCTGCGCATTTGTATGGCTTACAAGGCGCACTTGCGGTTGAAAATAAGGCTTTTCTATATGCAGAACCTGCCATTACATTAAGAGGCGGCTACAAATACCTCAAACTTCAAGCGCAATTGGGCTTGAATTACATGGATTTGCCCGCAAGTAGAAGCTCTGCCAATTTCAATGTGGGCTTGTATGGCGATATTTCGGAAATGGCAAAGGCATGGCGGAAAAAATGAGGACTTTATTTTGAGCAGATTTCGTAGATACAGGACTCACGCATTTTGCCCCGAATTACACGAGTTTTCACGAAAAATATCTCTCATTTTACCGCAAAGTTCGCACAGGAACCGCAAAGAACGCACAGGAATAACTCAAAATTACCCACTTTGCGTCCTTTGCGTGGGCTTTCTTTGCGAACTTTGCGGTTTTTTAGGCTCAACAGCGAAAAAATTAGCTCTTTTTTCTTTACAGCAGGAAATAATCCCCTTTCAGCAAAGAAAAAATCAAAGAATCCTCGAATTTCCCCTTATAAAGATAATGCTCTTTTAGGCAGCCTTCTGCTTGAAAGTTCATTTTTTTGAGCAAAGACAAAGAAGGCACATTGTTAGGAGCGACAAAAGCCTCTATTCTATGTAAATTCATTTCCTCAAAACCATAAGCAATAATAGCAGCTAAGGCTTCGGACATATAGCCTTTCCGTTTATCTTCTTCATATAACAAAGAATAGCCCACTTCCGCCCGAAAATGATGCACATACCAAGTATGAAACCCACAATCTCCTATAACTTTGCCTGTGAGTTTGTCGATGAGGAGGAAATTGACAAAAGACTTGTTGTAAGTTGCCATGCCTTTTTCATATTTGTCGCTTATTTTTTCAAACTCTTCTTCTGAAACTATGCCCAAAAAGGCTTTTATTTCCTTTTTGGAATAGTTCATAAAAATGTATTCATACACTTCTGGCGTTAATTTCCGCAAGTGTAGGCGTTTGGTTTCTACTATTTCAAATGTCATATAAAGGATAGGCTTTGGGTGCAGAGATTTGCGAAAATCTGCGGTTAGAACTGTGCAAATTTGTGAAAATCTGCGTGAAAATTAAGTCCCTGCATACCTTTTCATCTTTTTTATCATCTCATTGAGTCCATTTGCGCGGGTAGGAAAAAGATGCTCCCGCAAGCCGATAGCCGTTATAAAGCCCAATTCTGCGTGCAGGATTTCGGACGCGCTATGATGCGAAAGTACTCGTACAAGCATGGCTATCAAGCCTTTAGTAATAATTGCATCACTATCTGCCCGAAAAATAATAATATCCTCTTTCTTTTCTGCCGTCAGCCACACTTGCGCCTGACAGCCTCGTACAAGGTTTTCTGCTGTTTTGGCAGCATCGGGCAAAGCAGGCAGCGTCTGCCCCATTTCGATGATATATTGATATTTGTCGGTCCAGTCGTCAAACAGGCTGAACTCGTCTATGATTTCGGCTTCTATGTCGGAAATGCTCATATTATTTAGTAACGTCAGTGTTAAAAATAGATTCTTTGAGGTTTGGATTTGCTTTGATAAAATCATTTTGGCTATCTCTCCATGCTTGCAACTCGGGAAACTCTGTGCCTGCTGTACGAAGGCGATAGGCTTTTTGGGCTTTTATGGGGTTAAAAGCTAACCATAACAGGTTCTTATTCAAGGAAGTAATGATTTCGGGATACTTTTTCATAAAAGATTTACTTTTGAGCAATTCCTGCACATAAAAAGCATTTTCCTCCATCCACGCATTATTACGCAAAAGAATTACGACCAATTCAGGATTTTTTTTCAAGTATTTCATATCCACCAAAGATAACATACCATATTCCACATTTAAGGAACGCACTTGTTGATGTTCCACACGTTCTCTAATAGCAAATTCGGTTTCATATTTGCTCAATAATTCGCTGTTATCTATCTCCCCATCTTTATTTTTGTCCGTATTTGCGCTATTATTTTTATCCAAATAATAGCGAAATTCGTCAGGATATTTTTTCATTTCTTCGATAGAAAGGCGGCTATTATGGTCTTCATCAGCCGCTATCATGCGTTGAGCGATGTACCAAGTTTCTATTTTTTTGCGCAGACTTTCTTGCGCAGACAAAGAGAAACTCAAAAAAGAAATGAATATGAGCAGAAAAAAACGTGAAAACATGGGAAAGTTGAAAGTTGAAAGTTGAAAGTTGAAAAATTTTGTCGTTGCCTCCTTATCTTGTTTATCTTGTCAATCTTGTCAAAAAAATAAAAATCTTGTCATCTGCGAAAATCTGCGTGCCAAAGATACCTTACTGCGCAAAAATACCCCTCTTTGCCCAGCCCCGAAATCATGCCCTCACAAGCCGCAGCAAGCACAGAAGTATGCCTGAACGATTCTCTAACAAAAATATGGGACAAATGTACTTCTATTTTGGGAATATTGAGCAATTTTAGCGCATCATATATTGCATAACTATAATGCGTAAAAGCTCCTGCATTGATTATCAAGCCTTTAATATCACTATGAAATATTTTTTGTAACTCATCTATGATAGCTCCTTCATGATTGGATTGAAAATAGCTTAGTTCTATTTCAGGAAATTGGGCTTGCATTTCCGCCAAAATGTCTGCAAACGTTTCTGTTCCATAGATTTCTGGTTCTCTTTTGCCCAAGAGATTGAGATTTGGCCCGTTTATAATGTGTATTTTCATGGTTTTTGTGTATTTTTCACGCAGATGAACGCAGATTTGAACAGATTTCGCAGATGATAGCTTGTGTTTTATCTGCGAAATCTGCTATCATCTGCGGAAATCTGCGTGAAATAAACGCTTTATTTTCCAATTATCGCAATTTCCACCTTCCCTTTTTTCTCATCTCGATGAATCATAGAAGCCGAAGTAATTTGAAACGGTGTAGCCCCATAACGAATAAAAATCTGCGCCACAGACGAAGAACGCAAAGCGCAAGTATTCCAATTTTCGTTAAATAAAGGGCTGTCTAAGTCTATATTTTGCGAATAAACATAAATAGTCGTTACCAAATTGGGCTGCTGTTTCAAGATTTCCGCTAATTTGATGATAATAGGCAGCCCTTTTCCTTGTACATTCATGCCATAATTGTCGAACATCATACTTTCGGGAATCGCAATCCAAATAACCTCATTTTTGAGCGAAATCTCTACCCCATTTGTCGCAAAACTGCCTATTTTACTTTTGACAAGGGAAAAATTTTGGTACATTTGTTCCGAAGAAAGGCTGTTTGTGCCTGTAAAAGTCTCTGCATTTGCCAATTTGCGCTCTTTTTCTGCCAATTCTATCTCTTTTTTTGCCAAAGCCTCTTGCATGACCTTCACATTTCCGCCTTGAGCCGCCAATAATTTATAATTCTCCTTCCAACATTCCCTTGTCTGTCGCGCCATAGTAGTCGTATCTATGAGCAAAGAGCCGATTTTGTCCACATAATCTGAAGCACTTTTGCGCAAAAAACGCAAGTCTTTTGCCTTGCTCATCGTATCAAAACGCAGCTTATTTGCCTCCGATTCCGCAAAAAGTCGGCGCGCCTCTGTGTCCACATATTTTTGATTGCTGACGCAACTTTGCAAAATACCCAGAAAAAAGAGGAGAAAAATGTAAAGAATATGTTTCATTTGACCTATATTTGTACCTTGATTCGTAAAATCAGCCGCAAAGATACGCAATTTATAGTGGTCTCTGTCTTCCAAAAAATATGCGTAAGACTATTTTGTTATACATTTTCTTATTGCCATTCCTATTTTCTTGTGGAAAGGATAGCAAAGACAGCGAAAAAGAAACCGTTGTGGAAACACATATCGAGAAGAAAAAAATGCCGCAAGCGTTTGACTATCGTCCTATCAAAAAGAATTATCTATTTGCAGATAAGCGTGGGGGCTTGTATATATGCGATAGTTGTGATATTTTCCCCTTGGAAGATAGGCGGTTTTGTTGTTATGATTGTGTGCTTGTAGCGGATACCGTGGCGGAGCTTAAATCGTTTATTGATACAAATTCGTTTCACAAAATAAGCCAATTTAAGTATAAAGATAAAAGACATGTATATAAATTAGAGGTTTTTCCTACGAGATTTCCGAATATTATTCTTATAAAATAGAGGTATTAGTGTGGCTCACTTTTCAAAATTGAGCTATACTCATACAAAATATTAATAATTTTTTGAATAACTGCTATCAAAATAAATGCAAAATATTTATATAATTTATCTTTGCTGTTCTATATGGGTTATGGGTTGCACTTCTCTTATGAGTAAGAGAAGTATAGATATTCATAATTTAAGTAAAATAGAAGTTCCGTTAGGATATAATAATTTGTTAAATATAGATTTCTTTCCAGACAAATGGGAAACAAAAGCGTTTATATCGCTAAATGCTAAGGATATTGCAACCAATCCCTTAGATTCAATCATGTATGAAAATTCTGCTTTTTTGTCAAATTTCTACTCAAAGTTACATGCTATGCTCGAAGTTCCTGGGAAGAAAGGCTAAATAAACAATTATAAATATGTATTTATTAGATTCTAACGTAGTGATTGATTTTTGTAATGCAAAACTTCCTCTAAATGCTAAGGATTTATTGCAGAATATTGAGCCAAATATCTCCGTTATTACACCAATTGAATTATTTTCAAGCTCGAAAATACCTGAACTTGAAAAACTAAAACTCACGCAATTTGTCGAAATAGCAACTGTTTATGATAGGCTAACTTTAGAGATTATAAACCATGTTATACATATTCGGCAAAAATATAAAAAGCCTTTGCCTGATGCGATTATTGCAGCAACTGCCATTTCCTATCATTTGATACTTATTTCTCGAAATATCTCCGATTTTGCCCATATTGAAGGATTAAAGGTTATTGACCCATATCATTTAGGAATAGAAAATAAATAACATAACAATTTCATTTTGGGGATTTCTTAGTGCCGTAGGCACGAAATATTTATAGCCCCCCCATAATCCCCCCCAATTTATTGCGTTTCTCGTGCAAACGCTAAAAAAAAGAGGGAGGGGTTGGCATGTTTTTTCTATAAATATCGCCGTCCCTA
>JAYUZN010000101.1:0-2201 GCA_043751755.1 Bacteroidota bacterium
ATTTGCCCATTCTTTGCCCACAATTTCGGCGCGAATATGATACCTTTCCGCAGTGATTTCCAACGAAGTTGCCATCAACAATTTTACTTGCGAAGTATCTACCAACACTTTCGGATTTGACGGCGTTTTGACGCTTACAGGAATCCCTTTTTCGGTCAAATCTAGGCTTTTTAGGTCTTTGATACTCAATGTTTTACTTTGGCAAGCAGCCCCTAAAAAAGCAATAAAAATTACTATAAATAAACGATTCATATATGCAGTTATCAGTGAACAGTTAGTGTTATTCGATTCCTCCGTTTCGGGTAGCGACAATAAACAATAGGCGGAACGCGATTTGTTAGGTACAATATTTTTCATTTAATTTACTGCCCAATTCTATTATATCTTCCATTCTTGCAAGGGATACCACCCAATATTCGGGCATCTCTTTTTGTCCGTAATAGATTCCTGCTAACCCGCCCGCTATTGCAGCAGAGGTATCTGTATCGTGTCCAATATTGATTATGGATAAAATGGTTTCTTCATAAGAACGCTTGTTTAAGAAAAACCAAATGCTGGATTCGAGTACTTCAATGACATACCCGCCTGCTTTCAATTTGTCAATGTTAGTTTCTCTAATATCATTTTGAATTACTTTTTTGAAGTGTTCTCTTTCTTTTTCACAAAAATCCATTTCATTCCAAAAAATTGAAATTTCGTTCCTCATTTCAGAATATGCCATTTCTTTCTCTTTTCCTTCCAATAATTTTTCAGCCAACTTTAAATATATCATACAACTCATTGCTGCCCTTATATGCCGATGCGTCAATGCAGAAACTTCCCACACGATTTCAAATTGTTCTTTTATCTGTTTTCCTTTTATGAAAAAAAGTAATGGAATAATTCTCATTAAAGAACCATTCCCATTATCATATTCATCTCCCTCATATTTTTGCCTTTTCAATGCGTCTAAATCGCCTTCTTCAATTATCTTTCTTAATCTTGAAATGGCTACTGAAGTGGTTATCCCAATATCAAATACCTCACCTCTTGCTGACCAATAAGACTCATTTTTCCATTTTATAAAATTCCCAGAAATGTCTGTTAAATTGTATCCTTTTATCAATGATTCGGCTAAACAGAATGTCAATGAACTATCATCAGACCAAGTGCCTGCGGGTTGATGATGAGTGCCATATCCTATCATGCCTTTTGCTGGGTTCGCACGCATTTCGTATATTGAATTAAACTCGTAGGGCACTCCAACTGCATCTCCAATTGCAACCCCTAATAATGCGTCTATTACTTTGTTCGATTCCATTTTATTTTATTTTTGCCTAACTTAGCAAATAAGGAGTTGAAAGTTATAAGTTGAGAGTTGAAAGTTAGTATAAGGAAAGAAAATTGAATAAAGTAACAATTTTATAGTCCCGTAGGGACGGCGATATTTATAGAAAAAACATGCCAACCCCTCCCTCTTTTTTTTAGCGTTTGCACGAGAAACGCAATAAAATGGGGGGGGGGAAATACCATTTTCTATAAATATTTCGTGCCTACGGCACTAAGAAATCCCCAAAATGAAATTGTTATGTTATTTATTTTCTATTCCTAAGAAAGAAAAGGTGTGGCTTAGTTGTCTTCTTTGACCCCATTGCTTAGTGGTTCTTCGTGCCTTAGTGGTGAGAAGAATAGCAAGTTATTTAATTTTCGTGCCTTAGTGGTGAGAAGAATAGCAAGTTATTTAATTTTTGTTCCTCGTTTTTCGTGGTTGCACAAAAAAGAGCTTTTTTGACAATTTTGCTCGAAAGCCCTCTTTTTTTTGTATTTTTCTTTTTTTTGTATATTTTTGTCGCAGAACTAATTTATAGCTAAATAAAAATGCGCACAATCCTATTTACATTGTTACAAAAGGCTTTTTGTATTGCCCATGAATCTAATACAAATAATCGCCCGCCCATAGCTGAATTGCTGGAAGAATCGCAGGAATTTGCGCACTATTCTCGCCGCGATTTTCTGGCGCAGAGCCTCAAAGCAGGGGCTTTTTTAGGTGCGTCCACGCTACTTCCGCAAGCTGTTTTTGCAAGCCCTCCACAGGGGCGCATTGTCATTGTAGGGGCAGGTTTAGCAGGGCTGACGGCTGCTTATTACCTCAAAAAAGCAGGAATTACCAAATTTACGCTATACGAAGCCTCGTCGCATATCGGCGGGCGTGTGCAAACCCT
>JAYUZN010000102.1:0-6661 GCA_043751755.1 Bacteroidota bacterium
TATCTATCAGGTAAAAACGGACAGAACTTATACAGGTAAGTGGATAAAAGAATAATCGGATTAGGTTAGCTTCTTACAGCTTAGGCTGTAAGAAGCTAATTTCATTGTATTACATACAAACTATGAAAAACAGCTTATTTATTATCTTTTTGATGCTCTGTGTAGGCATAAAGGCACAACCCTCCTTGAGCCTTGAACAGCATATTGCTACTCGGGACTGGCTGCTGATAGACACGATTGGCAGAAATCAAAGTGCTGATATCATTATACAAGATAGTAAAGGCTATCTTTATATTGGTACGAACAAAGAGGCTTTATTCAATCAAGGAAAACAGCAGATTCTCAAAATAGACACCGCAGGGCGCGTGATTTGGCGGTATTATTTGACTGCTCCTAAGAGTTTTGCCAGCCTAAAAAAAATTTTGATAGATAAAGATGATAACATATTGTTATTGACAGTAGAAAATGGAGTAAGTTGTATCAAAAAAATTGACTCGGAGACGAAGGAAGAAGTTTGGACGCATTTGGCAAGCCAATATACTGATTATTTCGACATAGCTACCGACAAAGAAGGCAATATTTATGGTACAGGTTGGGAGTATAGCCGCCCGAATGTAAGCCCTGCTTTTGTGGAAAAAATAGCTGCTACTGGCGAAAAGCTATGGCTAAGTGTCTATGAAATCAATGTGCCTGATACGGTTTATATTGTGTTATATGGAAATAAAATAGAAATAGCGTCTGATAATAGCATCTATATTGCAGCATTTGAGGGGGGCGTAAATCAGCAAACGGTATTCAAATACAATCCAGACGGCTCGCTTGCTTGGCGAAGTTCTTATCACTATGCAGCTACTGCGGGTATGGAATTTTATGTGGTAGATATGAAAATAGACCAAGATAATGCTTGTTATTTGAGCTGCTCCTTAGATACAGCCCATGTAACGGGGTTTCGTTATCCCTATCCTCAAGATGGTTTGCTCCTCAAATTTAATGCAAATGGAGGGGTTGAATGGGACAAAGCCTATATTCACGAAAATAAAATGTACATGGGCGGTTTAGCAATCAATGAAGACAATCATCTGTTGATTGTAGGAGCTATTATTCAGGATTCATTGCGATATGGAAACAGGAGAGGATATGTTGCCAATATTTTACCAAATGGAAAAATAGTATGGGAGCAAAGGTTATTTTACGCCTCAATTCCTATATTCACAAAGATATTAACAGGTAAGGGGTATAATTATATAATAGGATATGATTATTACAGCCCTGTTAATTCGCATAACTATTCTGTTGATTGGTATTTAGTAAAGTTGAATGATTATGGAGACCTTGTATGGTGGACTTCGGAAGGCGGTAGCACCTATGAAAGAGACCTCCCTTTTGGCATGGTCTTGTCTCCTGATAAAGAAAGCGTCTATGTAGCAGGTTGGTTAGAACAACGATATGGTCCCTATAAAGTCGTAACAGGGGCTGTAGCCAAATATATTAATCGGAAAGAATCCTTGCCATTCGAGGTTTCGTTTTATCCCAATCCCCTCAATCAAGCCGAAGAAGGAAATATTTTACTCAACTTGGCACAAGCGGAGCAGGTAAATCTGGTTTTCTACAATGCCATAGGGCAAGAAGTGGGGAAATTAGTGCAGGATTTTGCCGAAGGAAAGCACATTATTCCTTGGAGTTTTACGCCAATGCTTGCAGCAGGAATGTATTTTTATCGTTTATCCACTCCTTCTCAATCTGCAACAGGGAAGTTAATCATCATAAAAAAATGAAAATTCACCTAACATAAGGGCTGCTGACAAGTGGGGCTATCCGAAGCACAAGGCAAACCCGCAGCCCCACCTGCAAGCAGCCCCAGCCGTTATGCACCATGGCGGGAGAAGCTAAACCCGACAAACTTAGCGTATCCCCAGCCGCACAAAAAACAACCAATGCCCCAGCGCACAAATCCACGCTTCGCATCCGTTGTTTTTCCCCTCCGCACGCAGGGTAGGTTAAGTAGGGCGTAAAAGAACCCACCCGCCCACCAAAAAAAGATTTCTCTTTCACTTTCAAATATTTTCTTTAATTTTACATTTTTCAGAACCAAACAATGAAAACAATTTCATTTTTGCTGTGCTTGCTCTTGGCACACACGCTTCTACAAGGGCAAATGAACTATTGGGCTTTCCCGCCGAGTAAAGTAACGGTTAATGTGGCAAGCCCTACGGTTTCAAACCTCACAAATCCTGTGGGAAGTGTAGCCACGTATGTCGCTGCAAATGGTGCGTATGATGAGAATGGCAATTTGCTATTTTATGTCAAAGGTCAAGTTATCTACAATGCAAGCAATACGCAAGTAGGCATCTTAAATTTCTATGAAGATAGTTATCCTTGTACAGGTCTTAGCTCTTGTACAAATGAGCTATCTTCTAAAGAAATCGCGATTGTTCCTATTCCAGGAACTTGTGAACAATTTTATGTCATCTATCATCTGGGCGGCTTATATACAACGAATGTAATAGCAACCAAAGTAAATTGCGATTCAGGAAGCCCTGTAGTAGATAACGGAACTCCTGTTTACCCATGGATACAAGGGGGAAACTGCTATGCGGGTACAACCTGCCCCTTGAATGAGCAAAGTGGAATAGGAGGCGCTAATGATGGTTTAGCTGTATCAAAACTGCAAAGTAACAATACTCGTTACCTATTTGTGGTTAATGGGTATCAATTAAAAAGACATACTATTTCGGCTTCAGGTATCGGAGTAGGAGTTGTTTTGGCAAATTCTGCTACACACCCGGCTATTTTTTCAGGTACATCTGCTATTGGAGAGGTAGAGTTGAGCGAAAATGTAAGCGGTAGCCCTGTGTTAGTTTGGGGAGAAACAGCAAGCACTAATAGCACCAAAAGAGTGTTTAAAACTGTGCTAAATAGTAGTTATAATTTGACTACGATAACGTCTTATAATTCTCCTGTTGCCGTAACTAAAATTACGGGAGTAGAGTTTTATCCTAACTCAAACTCACGTGTACTTACTGCCACGAATAATGGTTTGTATGATACGGATATTGCAAGCGGGCTTTTTACCTTAATTGCTTCTTCTGCTGCTTATAACAACACTCACGTAGAATTGGCAAAGAATGGTAAAATGTATTTTGTGAATAATAATACAGGCAAATTGGCTGTCTTAAATCCTGCCAATAATGCAATTTCAGCTACCTCCATCAATACTTATGGTAATGGTATTCCTAGTTATTATCCTTTAGCGAATACCTATGCTTTACCCGATCAAATAGATGGGGAAAACTATGATTTCTTTTTTGGGACGGCTAATGCAGGGGCTAATTTTAAAATTAATGGTAGCCCCGTTTCTACTACTACAGCTACTTTCACGCCCTTTTATCATTGTTATAATATGTTGCTTACCGACTTTGTAAATGCAGCAAACACCTTGTATCGTTGCGAAATCTATACCTATCCTGGCAATATTTTAGCCACAAATACATGTACGACTTGGCTAACTGCGGCACAAATACAAACCAATCTTAAGCTTTTTTGCAATAGTTATTTAAGTACTGCAACAGGCAAACATAAAATTCGTTTATATGCCAAAAATAGTTGTAACGAAGTATATACAGATAGATATATTGAAATGTTTGCTAACCCTGGCGGAGTCGGAGCAGTAAGTGTTACCGTAAACAATGGGAATGGCGGCTCAGGTAATAGCAAAAATTTAGCTACGCCTACTTTAACATGAAATCAAGGTGGGTCTTTCAATATTGCTGGAGCTATTGTCCCTATTAATATGAAGAAAGTATGCGTAAAGATTGAGGAACTTATGCCTAATGGCGAAGAACCGGGTGTACCGGGGTTTGTCTTTGTTTATGATGTTTGTACAAACTATGTAAATGGGGTTACTCAACTGAATGCAATTAGCCTAAATGGTTTGCAATGTACCCCAGTAACAGGGTCTTGTATTATAGGGCAGAATTATTTTGTGCCAAAAGATGGGGTTGTCTTTAGGATTACCACTACCGTTTCTAATGAATGTAGTAGTTCTTCTGATTGGGGCTATTTTAAACCCGACCCTATTTATTTTCGTGCAGGAAATATAGCAGGTGAAACAGTTTTTTCCTTAAGTCCCAACCCTTTTACAGATATATTGACGTTTGAAACGCTTGTGTCAAATGAGGGAGAAGTGGCTGATTTTAGGGTTTTTGATATGTCAGGAAAAATCGTGGGAAATCAACTGTTTACAGCAAAAAATAACGGCATGAATACCTTTGAATGGAACGGAAGCCTCCTTTCTGCGGGTTTATATACCTATATTTTGCAAGTGGGAAATCAGCAATACAGAGGCAAGATAGCAAAAGTTAATCCATAATATTTAACCAAACAAAACGGTAGGGAAAAAGAAGGAATCCTTCTTTTTCCCTACCCACATTTATAGACAATGAAAATAATAGGGCTGTTTTTGATAATTATTATATTATTGAATGAGGGATTTTCTCAAAATAACCTTGTGCCTAATAGCGATTTGGAACTCCATACAGGAGCTGGCTTAAGTCTTATTGATTTTTCTGTAACTGTTTTGAATAGTTGGTATAAACCTACAGATGGAACCCCCGACTATTTTAATGAAGATGCGCCTACAAACTCTGGTACAATAATCCCTTATACCTGTTTTGGATATCAATATGCACATTCAGGAAAAGGAATGGCAGGAGGTTTTTTGTATGTTGGCTCCCCCACACAAACAGGCAAAAACTATCGCGAATATATACAAAGTCGCCTCATTCAAAAAATGGAAGCAGGGAAAGTCTATTATGTTTCGTTTTGGGTAAGTCCCACTTATAATACAGAAAACACAAATCAATCAGCAAAACATACCTATAATTTTACTACAGATGATATAGGTTTGCACCTCAGCGCACAAAAAATAGAAAATTATAATGGCAATATCGGAGATGATGAGTTGCTAAATGTTATTCCACAAATCCGTAATCCTATAGGAAACTACCTCACAGATACCTCAAAATGGTATAAAATAGAAGGGTGTTATACTGCTATAGGAGGCGAAGAATGGATAACAATAGGGAATTTTAAAGATGATGAACATACAAATTTGCTATTATTGTGCAATTATACAGATGTAACGAGCGAAGATAGTATTGTATATATGTATATAGATGACGTTTCTGTAATAGGAATGGGGGATATTCATAGTGTAAATAATGATACATCTGTATGTGAAAATCAAGCATTTAGCAAAGAACTTATAGCTCCAAGTACTGGAAATAGCTATAGTTGGAGTACAGGCGATACTACTCAATCTATCCTTGTGAATCACACAGGTATATATTGGTATGAAATGGAATTGGAATGTGGTAAATTAAGAGACACAATATATATAACTGCTATTTCAATTCCTGAAATGAATTTAGGAAATGATATAAGTCAATGCGAAAACCTGCCCGAAATTACTTTGCAAGGCTCACAAGGTTTTATCCACTATCTATGGAACAATGGCGATACAACTCAAATTACTACGATTTCTCAAAGTGGCATTTATTATGTTATAGGAACGCACATTTGTGGTACAAAAACAGATACAATACAAGTCAGTTATTTTCCTATTCCTAACTTGCCACAAGTTCAAGATACTTCTTATTGTGAAAATGAAAATGCAATTCCTTTGCAAGCAACAGGAACTAATTTGTTGTGGTACAACAGCTTATCTGATAATATAGGTGATACACTTTCCCCTATACCTGCCACAAATCATAGGGGAATATATGACTATTATGTAACGCAAACGGAACATAATTGCGAAAGCGAAAAAGCTAAAATAAAGGTAAAAATTAATGCTTTGCCAAGCTTTATTTTACCTACTACCTACAATATGTGCGAAAATGAAAGGATAGAAATAGGGGTAAATATTTCTGAAAATTATAGTTATTCATGGAATACAAATGAGGCTACTCCCATTATTGAAGTTGATGAAACGGGTATTTACGAACTATTTGCAAGCAATAATTGTGGCACAATTTCGCAAAAAACAGAGGTAAAATCATATAATTGCCGTTTATGCCTTATTATTCCTAATGCTTTCAGCCCCAATTTTGATGGAAACAATGACACATTTTTTCCTGTAATACGTTGTCCAATGATAGATTATACCTTTATAATTTTTGACAGATGGGGCAGAAAAATCGTAGAAACAAATGACCCGAATTATGAATGGAATGGCACAAATAAGGGGCAAAATGCACCTGAAGGCGTTTATGCTTATCGCATATTTTACACCAATTCACTCAATAATATAAGCCAAAATATTGGTGGTACAATTACACTCATAAGATAAAAATAGGGAAAATATATCTTGTTTAAGCCCTCCGCACAGTCGGCACACAGGCAACCCGCCGCACAAATCCACGCTCCTTGCCAGTGTGCCGCCTTTTGCCAACCCTCCTGTGTCGTTAAAAAAATAAAATAAAGGTGCATAACAAAGGTGCTAATGACAGGTGGGCGAATCGAAGCTCAAAGCCAATGCGCCGCCCACCTGCATTAGCACTTGTCGTTCTCTGCCACTACTTAAAGCATTAGTTGTCAAGCACTTTGGTTAATCAAAATTTGGGGAAAAAGGCTTTTATCTCCATTTCATTACGATAAAAGT
>JAYUZN010000103.1:0-3985 GCA_043751755.1 Bacteroidota bacterium
TATCTATCAGGTAAAAACGGACAGAACTTATACAGGTAAGTGGATAAAAGAATAATCGGATTAGGTTAGCTTCTTACAGCTTAGGCTGTAAGAAGCTAACTTCATTGTATTACATGCAAACTATGAAAAACATCTTATTTATTACCTTTTTGATATTCTGTTTAGGGATAAAAGCGCAAAGGTATTCCTTGAGCCTTGAACAGCATATTGCTACTCAAGATTGGTTGCTGATAGATACAATCGGCAAAAATCAAAGTGCTGATATGATTGTGCAGGATAGTAAGGGTTACATTTATATTGGCACAAACAAAGAGCCATTATTTAATCAGGGAAAACAGCAGATTCTTAAAATAGACACCGCAGGGCGCGTGATTTGGCGGTATTATTTGACTGCTCCTAAGAGTTTTGCGAGTCTGAAAAAAATCTTGATAGATAAAGACGATAATATATTGTTATTGACGGTAGAAAATGGAGTAAGTTGTATCAAAAAGATTGACTCGGAGACGAAGGAAGAGGTTTGGACGCATTTCGCAAACCAATATACCGATTATTTCGACATAGCTACCGACAAAGAAGGCAATATTTATGGCACAGGCTGGGAGTATAGCCGCCCGAATGTAAGCCCTGCTTTTGTGGAAAAAATAGCTCCTACTGGCGAAAAATTATGGCTAAGTGTCTATGAAATCAATGTGCCTGATACGGTTTATATTGTGTTATATGGAAATAAAATAGAAATAGCGCCTGACAATAGCATCTATATTGCAGCATTTGAGGGGGGGGTAAATCAGCAAACGGTATTCAAATACAATCCTGACGGCTTGCTTGCTTGGCGAAGCTCATATCACTATGCAGCTACTGCGGGTATGGAGTTTTATGTGGTAGATATGAAAATAGACCAAGATAATGCTTGTTATTTGAGCTGTTCCTTAGATACAGCACATGTAATGGGGTTTCGTTATCCCTATCCTGAAGATGGTTTGCTCCTGAAGTTTAATGCAAATGGAGGGGTTGAATGGGACAAGGCTTATATTCATGAAAATAAAATGTATATGGGCAGATTAGCGATTAATGACAACAATCATTTGTTGCTGGTAGGGGCCATTATTCAAGATTCGCTACAATATGGAAATAGGAATGGCTATATTGCTAATATTTCATCAAGTGGGAATATTATTTGGGAACAAAGACTATCCAATACTGCAAATACTTTTTTTAGCGATATTGTTATAGCTAATAATTATATATATGTAATGGGTAATGCGTATTGCTGTATGAATGATGTAGGTGGAGCAATAACGCCCACCTTTTCGGTTGATTGGTATTTGACAAAATTGAATCTATACGGAGATATCGTGTGGTGGACATCAGAAAATGGTAGTACTCATGAAAGAGACCTTCCTTTTGGCATAGTCTTGTCGCCTGATAAAGAAAGCATCTATGTAGCAGGTTGGTTAGAGCAGCGATATGGTCCCTACAAAGTTGTAACAAGTGCTGTAGCCAAATATACCAATCGCAAAGAATCCTTGCCATTCGAGGTTTCGTTTTATCCCAATCCGCTCAATCAAGCCGAAGAAGGAAATATTTTACTCAACTTGGCACAAGCCGAGCAGGTAAATCTGGTTTTCTACAATGCCATAGGGCAAGAAGTGGGAAAATTAGTGCAGGATTTTGCCGAAGGAAAGCACATTATTCCTTGGCACTTTTCACCCATACTTGCAACAGGAATGTATTTTTATCGATTATCCACTCCTTCTCAATCTGCAACAGGGAAGTTAATCATCATAAAAAAATGAAAATTCACCTAACATAAGGGCTGCTGACAAGTGGGGCTACCCCAAGCACAAGGCAAATCCGCAGCCCCACCTGCAAGCAGCCCCTGTCGTTGTATGAGAGTAGTTGGACACACTAAACTCGTCAAGCAAAACGTATCCCCAGCCGCACAAGGCAGAGCAGCGCGCCGCCCACAGAATCCACGCTCTGCGCCCCTCTGCCTTTTCCCTCCGCACGCAGGGCTGGTTAAAATAAATCGGATAAAAATATGCTAATTAATCCCTAAAATTCTTTATCTTTGCGGCAAGATATTTAATATAAGAAATGAATCAATTAATTTTAGGAGATAATTTGGAGATTTTACGGAAAATGGATAGTGAAAGCATCGATTTAATCTATCTTGACCCACCGTTTTTTAGTAATCGAACTTATGAAATAATTTGGGGCGATACGGGTGAAGTGCGTTCTTTCCAAGACCGATTTAGTGGAGGAATTGACCATTATATCGCTTGGCTTAAAGAAAGGATGCAGGAAATGCACCGCATCTTGAAACCCACAGGGAATATTTTTTTGCATTGTGATTGGCACGCAAATGCGTATATTAGGGTACAAATTTTAGATAAGTTGTTTGGAATTAATAATTTTATTAATGAAATAACTTGGCAACGTGCGACCACTCATAATGATGGCAAACAAGGTGCAAAGCATTTTGGAAGGGTCACAGATACCTTGCTTTTTTATTCAAAAAACCCTAAAAATTATACATTTAATCCACAACACGAAAGATATACTTCGGATTATGTTGCGCAAGCATACAGCAAAGTAGATGAAAATGGGAGGCGTTTTAAGGCTTCTGACCTTTCTGCCGCTAAAGGAGGAGGCGATACTTCTTACGAATGGAAAGGGATAAAGCCCCCAAAAGGGCGTTATTGGGCATATTCTAAAGCGAATATGGAGGAGTTTGAAAAACAAGGTAAAATCTATTATTCTGATACAGGACGACCTTATTTGAAACACTATTTGGACGAAATGCCTGGCACAAGTGTAGATAATTTGTGGTTTAATTGCGTTTTTAGGAGTAGAGAGGAACGAATTGGATACCCTACGCAAAAACCAGAGGCTTTATTGGAACGAATAATAAAATGTGCAAGCAATGAAGGAGATACGATTTTAGACCCTTTTGTAGGAGGCGGGACAAGTGTTGCGGTTGCGGACAGACTCCAACGAAAATGGATAGGTATAGACCAATCTGTACAAGCAGTAAAAGTTACCGAATTGCGCTTGACGAATCAAATAAATTTGTTTAGCCAGCCCTTTATGACACAGTTATATAAATATGACTATGATACTTTGCGTTATAAGGAAGCCTTTGAATTTGAGCATTTTATCGTACAACAATTTGGCGGCTATACCAATAATAAGCAAAGAGGGGATTTTGGCATAGATGGGAGAACTCGTGAAAATAGTCCCATTCAAGTCAAACGGAGCGATAATATTGGGCGGAATGTGATTGATAATTTTAAATCTGCTTGCGAACGCTATGATAAGCGCACTTATGAACTGAATAAGCAGGAAGAAAAACCTGTGGGCTATGTAATTGCTTTTTCTTTTGGAAAAGGCGCAATCCAAGAAGTTGCTCGACTAAAAAATGACGAAAACGTGATAATTAAGTTGGTAACAGTAGCGGAAATTGTTCCCATCGCTAAAAAGCCAACGCTAACCTTAAAAGCAACTGATTTAGGCAAAGATGCAAAAGGTTTACATCAAATTCAATTCGTAGCAGCAGGAAATTCTGCGGCAGGAATTGAGTTTTATTGTTGGGATTTTGACTACAAAGAAGAATCTGGAATTTTTAAAGCGGAAATCTTGTTGGATAAGGAAGGCGAACAAATGTATAAATTTAAAGCAGGAACGTATAAAGTCGCTGTAAAAGTGATAGATAATGATGGTTTGGAAAATATTGAAATAGTTAAGCTGAAAATAAATGGAAAAATGCAGCAAATTCCGTAAAATAATTTTGTTTGTTATAAAATAAGTTCCTAAATTTGTCGAATAATCGTATTGATCTGTAAATCAATCATTTCATATACTCAAAATAATGAAAATTCGTCAAACAAACTGCTTAAGCCCTCCGCACAGGCGGCACACAGGCAACCCACCCGCAAAAGCCCACGCTTCTTGCCAGTGTGCCGCCTCTCCCAACCCTCCTGTGTAG
>JAYUZN010000104.1:0-2058 GCA_043751755.1 Bacteroidota bacterium
CCAAATTTATCTTGCATCAAGGTAACAAATCCTTTTTTAGAAGTTGCCCATTGCCTTACCTTATTTTTGTCAATATATACACTTGGAGCGAAATCATTATGCCCACACTTTCTTAGTGCCACCGATTGATGCCAACTATTCATTTGCGGGATAACCGTTTCTAATGCTTTTACTTCTGTTTCCCCAAAACAAACCCCAAAGGATACATTATTATTCCTATCTTTTACTTGCCAACCATCTCCCAGCATCCAACCTGCCGTAAGATATTCATTATCAAGGTTTTCATTAATATTGTGATGAAATATAGCTTTGGTTTTAGGAGAAAATAAGTAATCCCCTATTTGTATTTCTGATAATTTTTTCCACGCATATTTATTTCTATTTGCCTTATTTCTGCCATGTCCTCTTTCTGTTCTGACCAAAAAAGGGTGATTTGCGGTGGCTTTCATATTTTTTGAGCCTTGTAAGGTAATTTCATATACCTCTTTTTTACCTTGAGGCAATAAAGTAGCTTTCACAAAACGCTCATTTCTAATAAGTTGCGTGTCGTTCTCAAAATAAACCAATACTTCTTCATTATCACAGTCTACAATATTTTTAATGCCATTTTTAGTTAAAATCTTTGTGTCTTGTGTGAAACAAACTGCAGTTTCATCGTGCGCCGTATATTCGATTATCTCCGTACAAAGATTAGAACTCCGTATCGTCCCCAGATTTTTTTGATTTGACTTGCCATTTGCGTGGTCTTTGTACAAAATATACGGCGTTCCTGTTTCTACCTGCGACTCCAAAATCTTGTTCCAAAGTTCCCTTGCCGCAATCGTTTTGCGCTGCTTGCCTTCCAACTCATATTTTTCATACAAAGCCTCAAATTCCGCCCCATGACATTCGTACAAATGCGGTGCTTCGTGCGGACAAAACAGCGACCAAGTAGAATCCTCTTTTACCCGTTTCATAAACAAATCGGGAACCCACAAAGCATAAAATAAGTCCCTTGCACGAAGTTCCTCTTTGCCATGATTTTTGCGCAAATCCAAGAAATCGAAAATGTCGGCGTGCCAAGGTTCGAGGTAAATGGCAAAAGCTCCCTTCCTACGTCCGCCCCCTTGATCCACATACCTTGCTGTATCATTAAACACTCGCAACATAGGCACAATGCCATTAGAAACGCCATTTGTGCCTTTTATATAGCTGCCTGTAGCCCGAATATTGTGAATGCTCAAGCCGATTCCTCCTGCGGATTGTGAGATAAGGGCCGTTTTTTTCAAGGTCTCATAGATTCCTTCGATGCTATCTTCCTGCATTTGAATCAAAAAACAACTAGAAAGCTGAGGTCTCGGTGTACCCGCATTGAACAACGTAGGCGTAGCATGAGTGAACCACTTTTCCGACATCAAATTGTAGGTTTCTAATGCTGCGGCAATGTTATCTCCATGAATCCCAACTGCTACCCGCATGATTGTATGCTGCGGACGTTCTGCCACTTTTCCATTGATTTTGAGCAAATAAGAGCGTTCTAAAGTCTTAAACCCAAAATAATCAAAAGCATAATCGCGGTCGTAAATAATAGCAGAATCCAAGACATCTGCATGTTTTTTAACGACTTGATACAATTCCTCCGAAATCATGCCCGCAGGCTCGTCCGTTTTTGGGTCAATGTATTTGTACAAATCGCGCACCGTTTCCGAAAAGGATTTTTTCGTACTTTTGTGCAAGTTAGAAACCGCAATACGTGCCGCAAGTTTGGCATAATCGGGGTGCTTTGTGGTCATAGCTGCGGCAGTTTCGGCAGCGAGGTTGTCCAAAATCGTTGTATGAACCCCGTCATACAAGCCTTGCACAACTTTGAGGGTAAGCACAACAGGCTCCACTAAGGGAGACAAACCATAGCAAAGTTTGCTGATGCGGGCAGTGATTTTGTCAATCTTGACTTCCTCCTTTTTGCCGCTTCGTTTAATTACGTACATAGTGTATAGATTGTTGATTTCTTGAAAGTTAGCGGATATTTAAGTGGCTATCCTTAAAGAAAAGGTTTTATGTTTTTTGGAATAAAAAGCT
>JAYUZN010000105.1:0-1536 GCA_043751755.1 Bacteroidota bacterium
CCCAAAAAGACGACATCATTGTGGTCAATTTGATGCGCACCAGAGGTGAGTTTGAGTTGATAGAAGGCAAAAGTAAGCAAAAAAGCAGAAATATAGGCGATGCGTTCGGTCGTTACGATTTTGCCAATTTGGTAGGTAGAAAAAACGGTCAAAAGCCCCATAAAAGCACTCGGCAGCCGTAAAGCCATTTCATTTACGCCAAAAATACGCATACTCAACGCCATTTGCCACAAAAAAAGCGGCTGTTTGTGCAGCCAAATATGGTTTTGTGTCCAATTTTGATAATTGTAAGGCAACACAGGTTCTGCTCTTAACATGGGAGAAAAAGGCTGCAATAGCATGTTTTTTGCCACCAAAGCATGATATCTTTCGTCCCAATCATGGAGAAAATCGTCAAGCCCTGTCATCAACAAACGCAACAAAAATGCTCCTAACAACAGAAAACTGATTGCCGATTTTTCTTTTTGCTGGAGATGAAAATAGAGACTTAGCCCCATAGAAAAGAGGCTGAAAATACCTAAAATATATTGGAAATTGTATTTCACATGGATAAAAATAAAATAAATTAATGATTTTATAGTCCCGTAGGGACAGGATATTTATAGAAAAAAAACATGCCCTCGCTCCCCTTTATTTTTCGTGCAAGCACGAAAAATAGCATAAATTTTTGGGGGGAAATCCGATTTTCTATAAATATTGCGTGCCTACGGCACTAAGAAATGCCTTTTATACATAACTCATCATTTATTTATTTTTCAAAAATCTACAAAAAATAAGAGCAAATAACGCAGAGAGATTCATTTATCTGCGTTATCTGCTCTCATCTGCGAAAATCTGCGTGAATCACAATTATCTTGGAATAAATTTCACAAAATAATAATCATTTTCTATCTGATATTTTACCCACATTTCCGTTTGGTATAATCTAACAATGTCCATATATAACACCTTGTTAGGGTCGCTAGTATTGAGTTTTATTTGGCGGTCTTTTGAGGTAAGAAACCACAAACTTGTAGTAGTAGGCGGCGGAGTTGTGGTATCCGTTGCATATTGAATCGTCCATGAATAATTGCCTCCCCCTACAGTAGCCCCCCCTTTTTCAAAGGTCATTTCAAAATGACTGTATAAATGGGTGTCATCATAGTCGTTGCGAAGGACTTGTTTAGCTTTCCACGTGTTGAGGACTCTTTCTTCGCGAGAATGAAAACTAATGGTAGGACCGTCTTCATACGAACGCCGACAAGCCGAAAAGGTAGTCAAAAATAAGGCAGCGATGAGCGAAAAGATAATGAAACGCATATTGTGAATTGTGAATTGAAAATGGAGAATTGAGTAAGTTTGTTCCTTAACATAAACCCAAAAATCAGGTTTAATATTGTATTTTGTTCAAAACTACCGAATGACGGCTATTTTTTGGGAATAACTTGTTCCATCAAAAGAGAGATGTAACAAATACATACCTGCATTTAGCTCGGAAATGTCTATAAATTGTTTTGCTTTGTCGGACTCCCATGTTTTGACCAATCGCCCATTTAT
>JAYUZN010000106.1:0-5226 GCA_043751755.1 Bacteroidota bacterium
CTATCTATGACGAAGCCAAAAGTTTTGAAGGAGGCATTGCGCAGGTATTGAAGGAGGATGTTTGGCTCAAGATTGATAGGGAAGGAAAAGCGGTGGGAAGCGCGCAGGTCATATCAAACCTGAGCTGAGGAAAAATAAAATTGGGCAAAAGTTACCTTTGTATGTATTTTTGCATTAATTTTGCTACCTGAATATGTAGTATTTACAGCACGCAGATTTCCGCAAATGAAAGCAGATTTCGCAGATGTATAACTCTCAACTTTCAACTCTCAACTTAACCGTATGCAAGATTTAAGCATGTATTTTCAAATGGTAGAGGAGTGTATCGCGCTGCTTGGCGTGGACCCTGCTACTATAAGGGGGGAAAAACCCGGTCAATGGAGTTTGCAAAAAGGCTCTGCCGCCGTATGGGTAGATGTTTTTTGGATGGAAAACAATAATTGTGGCTATATTCAAATGATGTCGCCCATTATCGAAGTTCCCCAAAACAATACACTCGCCTTTTATCAAGAAATATTGCAGACCAACCATAATTTATTTGGGGTGGGCTTTACGCAATATGATAAATGGGTGTATATCAAAGGCATACGAGAAGTGGAGAACCTCCAAAAAGAGGAAATTACCGCTATGATGAATCGCGTAGGCGTGTATGCAGATGAGTATGATGATATTTTTAAGCAAAAATATCAAGCGACTTCGTTCCGAAAATCTGATACATAGCGTAGCTGCCATTTTCCAAATGGCACTCAAAAACGACAACAGGCTTGCAAAACCCTGAAAAGGTTTTGCAAGCCTATATGAGAAAGTTTATGGCATCACTCATGCAGCAATTTCACTCCCTCTACGCCCTTCTCGGTCGCTATCTGCAAAAAATATACGCCTTGCGGCAAGGCTTCGACAGAAAGTGTGGCTTGCTGTGTGGCAGGCGGATAGGCGTGTTTTTGTAAGACTTGCCCCCAGGCATTGTATAGGGCTATGCTGTGGAAAGGCGCATTTTGAGAAGTTATATGAACGGAAGTTGAGGCAGGATTGGGATAGGCTTGTATGTTATTTTGAGGCAGGATAGGACTGATAAGCCCTGTAGCCAAAGAATAGCGAGCTATATTTTTGCAATCTACGCCATTTATATTCCAAAAGCCTCCGCCAAAATACAAATCTCCATTCCATTGTGCAATGGCTGAAATCCCTCCTGTTACAGTATCTATTCCTATTCCTGACCAGGTACTTCCATTCCATTTTGCAACATGCTTGATAGGCGTAGGATTCTGCAATATTTGCCCTGTTACATACAATTCTCCTTCGTATTCCATCATATCAGAAGGAAACATTTTCATGCCTGTCCCCAAATCTTTCCATTGCACACCGTCCCAACTCATTATACCGTCTCCCTTATCCCCCCATGCCTTAGAGAAGCCGCCAGCGACGACAAGTTCGCCATTGTATATCTCCATACGCCCTACGGTGGTCATAGGTCCAGAGATTGGGCTACCCAAATTCTCCCAACTATGCCCATTCCATTTGGCTATATCGTGGAGGTCAGGGTCGGTTTGACTATCAAAATTGCCGCCTATATATAGCTCGCCTTTATAGAACTTGGCGCATATAATGACTGCTCCTAAAGCAGTATCTGGAGGAGGAAAAGGGTAGAAGTTTTGCCCATCAAATTTAGCAATATTCCGGACTTGAACATTTCCCATTCTGCTAAACCCACCCAATAAATACATAGTATCTCCCTCTACTTCCATATCATACATTTCCCCTGTATAATTGTTATAGGGTACGTTTGTCCACGACTTTGAGGTGTCTTGCCCAATAGGAATCCATTGATTTGTGTTATTCAAGCGTTTCATCATGGGTGACCAGCAGCATTGATAGATAGGCATTCCCGCTTGAAAATAGCCCGCCCCTCCTATTCCGCTTGTATATAATTCGCCTTTGTAATACACATTTGTTGCTGCTCCTACCCTAAAACCAGAAGGCTCCCATGTATTGCCTGTCCAAATGGCAGACCATTCTACGTTTAGATTCCCTGCTTGAGTAAAATTTCCGCTTACAAACAAAGCATTTGTTAGGGTATCCACAAATAGCTCATCTATTTCCTGATTCGTACCTGTTGTGAGGGGAGACACAACAAATTGTGCATGTAAACCACTTATCATACACAATAACATTCCCCCAATATGCATTATTTTTTTCATAATTCTAAAAAATAAAAGGACAACAAGCAGAAAGTCAGATACTTTCTACTTGCGCCTATTTTGGTCAAAAGTTATTCGATAATGAGTTTATGGTTATGTATGCCTTCTATTGTGTGGATTTGTAGATGATACAAACCTGTAGGCAAGGTACGTATATCGAAGTTGTATGTGAGTACTTCGCCGATATTTTCGTAGGTTTTGACTACCTGCCCTGCATTGTTGTAGAGATAGATGACCTCTATACGCACTTTGTGAGGATTTTCGAGGCTGAAATAGGCTTTTGCAGGATTGGGAGCAAGGACAATATCCGAAGGAATTTCGTCTTCTGCTTCGCCAAAACGCTGACAACCTACGCAGCCTTGCAGGATATTACTGATACCTGCATTATATTGGTTGACAGGTAGGGACACAAAGTAGTCAAGATTCGTATTCGGAATATTTCTGCCGATGACACAATTTCCCACAGATACAATATGATTATTTGTTGCATCATTGGTAATGGCGTTGACATCACCATCATTGTATCCATAATAAGTGGAGAACTGCCGAATGCCGTCTAAATCAAATTGGGCGATAAAGCCACTTGTATTCACACCCAAAGGAGCCGCTTGATAGTAGGTTCCAGAACGCTGTTTTAGGGGAAAGTTGGTAGGCAAAGTGCTATAAGCTACATTTCCACACACATTGAGACTACCTCCTCCATTGATAGAAATGCTTGTAATTTTTTCGCTCACATCGCTGCCATAATAAGTACACCATTGTTTTACGCCATTTGTATTAAAGCGTGCAATAAACCCATCCTTATCCCCATTTTGAGAAGGGTCGTTATATACCCCAGCTCCTGCCAAGTTTTGGAGAGGGAAATAAGTAGCATCAGAATAAGTGCCGCTTGCAATGAAAATATTACCATTATTATCTACGGCAATTCCCCCTTGTGCATCGGCTGTCAAAGAAAGGATATAACTCCCGCCATCTATTGCATCTCCCCCAAACAAGGTAGACCATTCCAAACCATTTCCGTTTGGAGTAATAAATTTCATAATAAAGGCATCTTGCCCCCCATTGTTTGTAGCTTGTACATAACTCCCTGAGTTAGCTATTTTTACAGTCGGAAACACGTTGGAATAAGGGTAGATATTGTTAAGAAATTGATTTGCAGGACCTACCACCAATGTACCTGCCACAGCACTTGTTACCCCATATACATAGATACCCCCATTTGCATCTTTTGCCAAGCTATGTACACTTGCAAGATTACCTGCACCATTTGCCAAGGCAGAACACCATGGCATCTGGTCTGAAACATTCAATTGTGCAATAAAACCGCCTCCATACGAGGTAAAAGCTTGATAATATTGGTAGGTACTAATATATTGAGAGGGTAATGTGGCAAAATTAAATCCACCATTTGCACCTGCCTTGAATAGCCCCCCAAAAAAGAGATTATTGGCATCATCTACTACTAAGGCATTTATATAATTGCTTCCATTGCCCCCAAAGTAAGTGGAAAAGGTGCTGATTGCACCCCCAACAGAACCCACTTTTCCCAAGGGGTTGAGCTTCGTTAGCACAACATCATCTGTGTAATAACTTGGTACAACAGAAGGAGCAGCATGAAAAATGCTATTGCTCATTGTGCCTTGATAGGTTACGAAGTTATCGCTCAAGGTGCTTGAACTGCAATAGACAGCTCCATTCGGCGCAAGCGCAATATGTGTACCAATATCATCACCTGACCCGCCCAAAAGAGTAGCCCATTCTATGCCCCTATTTGCCTTAAATTTAACAACAAAAGCATCTGAAGTATTGATTCCCCAACTGTTATGATACTGACCTGGAGTAAGCGGCGGAAATGGATAAGTATTAGCATATCCTATCGCAAATATCTCATTGTTTGCATTTATCTTTACATCGCACAATCTGATGGCATCTATTCGCGTGCCCCAATACACATTTCCATAAAAATACGGAATCGGAGGTGCTGGCTTGTGAGCTACCAATAAGGTTATGTTATAGGTATTGTCAAAACTCCCCCACTTGAAGCCAAGCGTTGTGCCATTGAGTTCATAGCGAACCGTTACAGGTGTTTTCACGCCGCCAATAACTTGATAAGCCGTAGGTGCTACATACTCAATTACCCCAGCAGCCGTAGTGATTTTCGCACTTCCTTCAGGCGTGAGGGCTACACTTGTTACCCCGTCCCAATCTAATTCAATTTGCGTTTCATCTGCGCCCGCAGCTATCACAAATTCATAGTTTGGCAAGCCTTCATTGACTGCCCATACATCAATGCCTGTGTACAAGTTGCGGTAAGCAACTTTGTTTACTACAGGCACATCTACTATGCCATCTGCGCCTGTATGTGGGAGAAAGTAATTCATTTTGCTTACTTGCTCTACGCCGTTGATGGTGGGAGTTGCATTGCTATTAGCAAAGTGCATATCCACGCGCAGCATACTGTCTAAGTGGGTTGTGTCCATTTTGTTAAATACGTAAGAGACGGTCTGTGTTTGAAAGTGGTAGGTTTTGCTGTCGCCATCAGAATAGAAGAGTACCTCTGTGTTTTGTGTGTCGTCTGTGTTCAGTAGTTGCCCTTTATTCTCTGTAATAGGAATAAAGATTTGTTCATTTTGGGAGTATAACATGGCCCCCCCCCCCCCCGATTTGTGCCATTCCGAGTGCTATAGCAGCCAGAAAGCGAAAAATGATTGTGCTTTTCATACGAAAAATAAACAATAAATAGTGAAAAATAATGAAAATATTTCAAGTCATATTTAGGTGTTTGGGGTCTAAATACGAGGTGGAAAAACAAAGTAGGTAGATATTTTTTACAATAGTAGGAAGCTTTTCTGAGAAAACCTATTCTTTTATAACATTTCGGAAAAATATTTTTTCAGTCAAAGTTATTTTTATAGCCACGCATTGCACGAATTTGGGCTGTTATATTTTGAACTGGGTAAATCTACCCCGTTTTATGTATAAATCGTCATTTATTGGGTTTTCGTTCCTAAAACAGTTTCTTTTGGTA
>JAYUZN010000107.1:0-4587 GCA_043751755.1 Bacteroidota bacterium
GTATTCTCCAATTTTGATTTTGTCATTTCCACTGTTACCCCATTTTTACTTTCTATGATATTCGCATTTGCCATGAGCTTGTCCATATCTTTGTTTTGAACCGACAGCATTTTGTCCGCATCTACCTTGCATAACTTATTGCCTATCAACACGATACCTTTATTGTTGATAACAGCAGCCATCGGATGATAGAAGCAATTGAGGTGGAAAATACCCTCACGCTCAAAAACCGCAATATCTTTGTACTTTTCTGCCAAAGCATCAAGTGACATGCCATAGCCTGTTCCAGATTCGCCCGCTTTTTCGGATATGTCTGACAAGGCTTCAAAGTTAGTACGCATAGAGGTAAATCCCAAAGATTTTTCCCATTTTTTGCGATTTTCACTTGTTTCTCTGCCTTTTGCTACAAATTGCCAAAAATGTGCCTCGTCTTCAAAGACCAAATAGTCTTGCTCGAGGCTAGGGTTTCCATACACTTTTTGGGCAGTCGTAGTAGTTTTGCCTATGTCAGTCGTAGGCTTCACGTTTTGGTGTGCGCAACTTGCAAACAATAAGACAAGCAGCATCAAAAAAATTCCATACAAGTTTTTCATTGTAATTTCGTTTTGTTAAAGTAATAAAACATAGCAAACGATTGTGGGCTTCCAACACCATTACGCGCGATTTGGGTTTGAGTTTCCTTTCGTCTTTCGGTTACAAAGCTAAATGAATATTTTGAAAAAAAAAAAATACAAAAATAAAAATAATATTTGAGGCAAAATCCCCCTGTTTATGTAGTTTTTTTTTATTTTGGGGGAGGGAAATGCGCAGCATTTAGAAATGGCATTACGATTTGCTAAACCCATTTAGGGGCTATTCAAAAAATAAACTACCCAACTGTATCAAGCAAATTGCATAACTTAGAGCTTACGCAAAACAGACAGATGTCATGCTGAAAGCATCTTTTTCACAAGGATTTAATAGATTCCTACGGAATGACAGCTTTTTTTCGCAGAGTGTATGGGTATTTTTTTTCTTGCTTGCTCCCTTAACACTTTAAGCCTTCCTGCGGTTTGAAAAACCGCACAACTAAAAAAGGTTGAGAAACTCCTGTTTCCCAACCTTTTATATTTTTCGGCAAAAAAGCCTTATTTATGCTTCGTCAATCCAGTTTTCGCCTGCTGGAAACTCAAATTCGCTATCTACGGTTTCGCCATTCGCTTTGCGCTCGTTCATGACTTTACATTGATATACCCATTTTTCGCGCTTGATGCGGTCGGCAGATACGCCTATTGCTTTTCCAACTTGCTCCATATCAGCCTCATTCATTTTGGAAAGCTGCTCGTAGGTATAAATACCTGCATTGTTCATTCGACTTGCATACCCTGCGGCTACGCCTTTGATATGCTCCAAATTGTCTTGATTTTCGGCAGAAGCTGTTCCCATATTGGAGAAATCTAAGCCTGTAGTTTCTGCCACTTCGTCCGTAGCTGCTGCAATAACGGGTGCAACTTCTTCTATTACGCTTGTCGTGCTATCGCCTGACTTTTTCTGTCTTCTACGTTTTTTGCCTGTAGAAGCAGCAGAATCAGTCGTTTTGCCAGGATTGAAGGTATTGAAGTCCACCAATTCAATAAGGCACATTTCGGCATTGTCGCCTAAACGATTGCCTGTTTTCAAAATGCGCAAATAGCCTCCTGGACGCTCTGCAATCGCAGGACGTACATTTCCAAATAGCTCTTTTACCGCATATTTGTTTTGAAGATAGGCAAAAGCAGTACGACGATTGTGCATAGTATCGTCTTTAGATTTGGTCAAAATAGGCTCTACGAATACCCGAAGTTCCTTTGCCTTTGCCAAGGTAGTTTGAATACGCTTGTGTTCAATCAGCGAACAAGCCATATTCTGCAGCATAGATTTTCTATGCGCTGTTTTTCTACCTAAGTGATTTATTTTATTACCGTGTCTCATTATGTTAAAAAAAATTGAAAATTGAAAATTGAGAATTGAAAATTAAAATCGAAAATTGCTGCGTTGATAGATATTTATCGTCTTAGGAATAAACAAAAATTAAGATTATATTTTTATTACCACTAAGACACTAAGAAAATGAATCAAATAGCTTGTTTTGCGTTTCAGTCATTCTCCATTTTCAACTATCAATTTTCAATTTCTTCTCCCGCCTCAATCCTCGTCTAATTTGTACTTAGCCACTTCCATTCCGAAAGTAAGGGCTTTATTTGCGACCAATTCTTCCAATTCTGTAAGCGATTTTTTGCCGAAATTGCGGAATTTTAGCAAATCTGCAATGTTATAGCTTACCAAGTCTCCTAATGTTTTGATGTCTGCGGCGCGCAAGCAGTTGAACGCCCGTACAGAAAGGTCTAATTCGGAAAGCAAGGTTTTGAGCAATTTACGCATTTGTAAATACGACTCATCTACTTCATCTTTCTTTTCAGGTTTTTCTGCAATCGGCACAAAAGGAACGCTTGAAAACAACGCAAAATGTTTTATCAAAATATTCGCAGCATCTTGCATAGCGTCATCAGCCTTGATAGTCCCGTCTGTCATCAACTCGATTTCAAGCTGCTCATAGTCGGTACGTTGCTCAATACGGAAGTCATCTACTGCAAAACGAACATTTTTGATAGGCGTATAAATGGCATCAACGGCGATTTCACCGATAGGCGCATTTGCGACCGCATTTTCTTCGGCAGGCACATAGCCCCGTCCCTTAGAGATAGTGAGTTCTATGTCTATTTGAGATTTTGGGTCTAAATGTGCGATAACATGATTGGGATTCGTAATCTCGAAGGCAGAAGTATGTTCAGCAATATCGGCAGCCGTAAAGACTTCTTTACCCCGAACAGAGACGAAAATACGGTGGTCTCCGTCCACGATTTTTTTGAACCTTACGCCTTTGAGGTTAAGGATAATTTCGGAAACGTCTTCTATAACGCCAGGAACAACGGAAAATTCGTGGTCAATTCCAGGTATTTTTATAGAAGTAATTGCATGTCCTTCAAGAGAAGATAACAATACACGTCTAAGCGCATTGCCTATCGTAATACCGAACCCTCTCTCCAAAGGTCTCACATAGAATCGCCCATACGCTTCGTTATTTTTTTCGAGCGTAATTTTTTCGGGCATTTGAAAAGTAAGGAGCGCCATCTTTACACTTCTGAATTTATTTCGTTGATATGGAGGTCTAACTTGTTGATAGTTAAATTGATAATTGAAAAGGAAGAATTGAAAATTAACAATATCTTCTTTTCATAAAATCTAATTAAACTAAATAACTTTTTTTGCATAAAGCAAATATAAACAGCCGAATACAAAGCAGGCTTTATATTCGACGTTTGTGTCATTATTTAGAGTATAACTCTACAATGAGGTTCTCTTTGATATTTTCGGTAATATCCTCTCTGTCGGGCATCATCAAGAAAGTGCCTTTGAACTCTTTGACGTTCACTTGCACCCACTTGTAGCGTGAGCCAGTTCCGAGCATTCTTTTGACTAGCTCTAACTCGCGCGCAGCTTCTACTACTTCAACGGTGTCGCCCGGCTTGAGTTGATATGAAGGGATATTTACTTTTTTGCCATTGACTAAGATATGGCAATGCCCTACTAATTGACGTGCAGCACGTCTCGTAGGGGCAAATCCCATTCTGTAAACGGTGTTATCCAAACGGGCTTCCAACATTTGAAGGAAAACTTCACCTGTTACGCCATGTTTGTGAGAGGCTTTTACAAAGGTGTTACGGAATTGTTTTTCTAACAATCCGTACATGTATTTTACCTTTTGTTTCTCCTGTAATTGAACGGAGTAGTCAGAAACTTTTTTACGGGCTTTGCCATGTTGTCCAGGACCGTATTTCCTTCTTTCTAACGCTTTGCAAGGACCAAAAATTGGCTCCTTGAATCTTCTTGATATGCGGCTCTTAGGACCTGTATATCTTGCCATTGATGATTGTGGAATGCGAAATAAAATATGCGGTTAGGCAGTGAAATTATTTCATTTTTAAAACAAGAATTAACTTACAGTAAAGTAGTTAGGCGGTTTGATAAACCGCCAAAAGATTCGGAAAGGCTTTGAATGCGGTTTAAAAAACCGCACAACTGTTATACCCTACGTTTTTTCGGAGGACGGCAACCATTGTGTGGAAGAGGCGTAGTGTCTGTAATTTTGGTTACTTTCACGCCAAGTTGTCCTACGGTACGAATCGCAGCTTCACGTCCTGAGCCAGTGCCTTTTACAAACACTTCCGCTTCGCGAAGTCCTAAGTCATGTGCAGATTTAACACAATCTTGTGCCGCAAGTTGTGCAGCATAAGGGGTGTTTTTCTTTGAGCCTCTAAACTTCATTTTCCCCGCAGAAGACCATGAATGCACATTGCCGTTCAAGTCTGTTACAGAAACGATGATGTTGTTGAAAGAGGTAGTTACGTACACGCGTCCTACAGGCTCTATTCTCTTTTTCTTTTTTGCTTTGGTAATCTTAGCCATGATATTGAATTATTTAGTTACTTTTTTCTTTCCAGCAACTGTTTTCTTCTTGCCTTTGCGGGTACGTGCATTTGTTTTTGTACGTTGTCCACGAACAGGAAG
>JAYUZN010000108.1:0-12086 GCA_043751755.1 Bacteroidota bacterium
AAAATGAGTATCAACTCCTACGATTACATGCGAATGAAGGCATTATTACCCCGCACCTTTTCCCCGAATTAGCTATGAATTTGGCAGACGTGTTTGAAGGGTAAAATCAAACCTTCGGCGGAATCACCTCATACATTTTATGATTATCAAGCTCCAATAAAATCATTTCACATTTTCCTGCGGCTTTTTTCAATACAATCGGGTAATTTTCGAGGGTAATATTCTCCGCTTCCTGCGCAATCCATTCCAGAATCAGCTCAGGTTTTTCGCTATACATAAAATGGAATTGAATCCCCTGCTTGCAAAAAATATCTTGCAAACGAAGGCTTATCATATTCAAAGGCTGATGAAATTTTGCCTCAAAAAGGGCATTTGTGGTACTAAAATGATAGGCAGCCTCTGCCTTAGTACAATATAACCCCTCATTTCCCTTATCGCTTACCTCGTCCCAATTATAAGCCTCTAAAATTAGGTGGAAGAAATCAATGTCATTTAATTTACGTTTTTGTGCGTTCTGCATTATCATAATAGCGTTTTAAGTCTGTATGATACAGATTGCAGATTACGTGCCAATTCTAAATAGGAGGGGCAAATATTTTTTCAAGCGTGTAAAAAAAAAGGCTAATACGTAGCTTTATCGCTGAAAAACAGTAATTTAAGTCTTGAAAAATATTTATAAAAAACACCTATTTTAAGCGGAAAATATGCCGTTTTCGTATGAATAGCCTGATTTTATATACAAACGCAAACATATTAAAAAGTCAGCGCCAGTATTTTATCTGCGAAACCTGCTTTTATCTGCGCTAATCTGCGTGAAATAAATGACATTTAGTTAAAAAATAAAGAATACAAAATAATTATAAAAAAAAGTGATTATTTCAAACAAATATATATAAAATGAATGACTTATAAACCTGTATTTCTTTATCATTTATAAAGCAGATGTAAACAATGGTGCATTTTTGTACGAAAATCAGGCACTTCTTTATGTTTTTGTAGAAAAAAAGTGTTCAATCTTAGGAATAGCTTTCCGAAAGGCTCTTTGCCGTTGTCAATGTCTTTGCCAACGGCACGTTATAATAAAAAAACTGCCGAAACGCTTCGCTTCGACAGTTTGTAGCGGGCAATTCGATAAAAATATGCCCAAATTCCTTCAAAAAACAACGCAACAAGAAAAAATATTACACAAGATAGATGCTTGTTGCTGCATACTTTGGTAGTTGTTTATCCGATAAATTACTCGATTAAATGGTAGATTGGTTGCCGTCCGGTAGGTATATGCCTCAAAAGAGAGTACAAATATACGCTTTTTTTTAATATCCAAACAAAAAAAATATTTTTTTTCAAAAAATCTTACACGAAATAGCGAAAAATGGATATTTTTTTCAAAAAAATACCATTTTAGCCCAAAATAGATGCGTATAGCAAAAGTTGCTAAGAAACAAAAAGTAAATAATTTGACATTTTTCTTACCACTAAGGCACGAAGAAGCACGAAGCAATACAGTAAAAGAAGACAACTAAGCCACACTTTTCCTTTCTTAGTTTCCTTCGTGTCTTAGGGGTAAATGATGATTTTATTCTTTTCGTGTTGCTAAGGGACACGCGCTGGCAACGAGACGGTCAAAAATTGTCAGACAACTCTTATTTTTTTCATTCTGCTAAGAAAAAAACTCTACCTTTGTTGTTTACCATTTTACTATTTCTCTGTTATGCTCAACAAATTACTTCTTTTCCTCCTTAGCTTTTTGAGCTTATATGTCTATACTCAAAACACAATCCCCGTCTTGACGATACAAAATGTATCCATAGACCAAGTTCTCAAAACCATAACCATAAGCTACGACTTGGCTGATGCCCAAAATCAGCCTTGCGAAATATGGCTGAAAATGTCCGAAGATGGCGGTGAATTTTATTCGCAAGTGCCAAATCTCAATATAACAGGCGACATAGGGCTAACGATTCCCACAGGCACAGGCAAAAATTTGGTATGGGATTACAGCACTTTGACAGGCAGCATATCTGCCATAAAAATCAAGCTATACGCATCGGACGGGCAACCCGTAAACATCGCCGACATGGTAAGTCAAATAGACAGCAATCGCGTAAAAGCGAACCTTACCTATATCGAAGGCATTAGAAATGTAACGACAGGACTTGTGCATTTGAATGAAGTAAGGGATTCTATAAAAACCAATTTTCTGCGCTATGAACTTGATACTGAGACGGATTCATTTCCTTTTATAAGCTATACAGGGCAAAACTTTTTGGGCAGAAAAGCGGGCGCAAAAGACGAAGCCATTACGTATATAATGGACGCACATTATGACGGCGTGAGCAATAGCCCTGCTGCCGACGACAACGGTTCGGGAATAGCAGGTATGCTCGAAGCGATAAGAGTTTTGTCTCAATACGAATTTGAACATTCTCTGCGCTTCATTGCTTTTGATTTTGAAGAGCCGGGACTTATTGGCAGTGCGGAATATGTGCAATCTGCTATCAAACCTTATGAAAACATAGATGGCGTGCTGAATTATGAAATGATAGGTTATTATTCTAACAAAGCCAATTCTCAAACCATACCCGCAGGGTTTAGTACTTTGTTTCCACAAGCCACACAAGCCATGTTAGCAGATAGTTCAAGGGGAAATTTCCTGTTTGTCTGCGGAAACACCAATTCTGCGGCTCATTCTACTTTATTTGTAAACACAAGTGCGCAATATGTTCCTGCCCTCAAAGTGATAAAAGCGGACGTTCCCGGTACAGGCACTATTGCCCCAGATTTGCGCAGGAGCGACCATGCCCCTTTTTGGGACGCAAGCAAAAAAGCCCTCATGCTCACAGATGGAGCTGATTTCAGAAATCACAATTATCATTCTCCCAATGATACACTTGGCGCACTCAATTTCACTTTTATGAGCAATATAACAAAAGCAACGCTCGCAACTATGGCTACACTCGCTGTACCTATTAGTGCAGGTTCAGATAGTTATGATTTGTCCGTAGTAAGCGTAGCTGACCCTTATCATTTTCCTGCCATTGTCAAGCTTTATCCCAATCCCACGCAAGGAAAACTCAATGTATCGCTCAAAACAGAAAATAACTTGCCTGTTCAAATAGAAATATATGACATGGCAGGAAAAAAACTATGGAGTACTACCACCACTTTTGGGCAAGGCGAAAGTACGCAATCTTATTCTATTCAACACTTGCCACAAGGCTGTTATCAGTTAATTATAACGTCCGAGCATCATATTTTTTCACAAGAATTTATGGTAGGGAAATAGTTGTGCGGGTTTTCAAACCGCCACAGCGTATCCGTAATTTTTCCTGTAAACAGGTCATTTCTTCAAGAAATGACATGTTTACAGGAAAAATTTCTAAGCTAATGCAAGCGTCCACTTCCATATTCTTACTCATTTTCCCCAAAAAAGCCCCTTTATCCCATAAGAGACAAAGAGGCTTTTCCGTTATAACATTTTTTACTTCGTCAATAGCTTGGCATCTACAAAATACTTAGTAGTAATATTGACTTTGGTATCTTGCAAAGGTGCGCCGTCAAACTCAGCTTTGGTTTTGAGCGTGAAATTGGCAGCAGAAAGATAATCTTTAATATCTTCCCCACTCTCCTCCATGTCAATCACATTCAAGCCATCTGCGATATTGGCTTTGGTGGCGATTTGCTTATCTGCCAATCCATCAGCTGTAATGTAAATCGTAATAGACTTCAAAAAATTGAAATTGCCATTTGCGGGGTCAGTTACCGTCAAGGTCATTTCGCTCAAGGTAATCTTCTCAATATGGTCTTTGCCTGTGCTATTGCCGCTAAACGTAGATTCAGAATTGGTAGGCACAGGACTTGAGAGCAAATTGTCCAATATTTGCCCGGCTATCGAAGTGCCGGGAATCGTAACACTTGTAGTATAAGGTCCCAAATAAAACTCTGTGAACTTATCCAAGTTACAAGCAGTGCTGAAGGCGATGATGCCCGCGAGTAGCACAAGAGAAAAAACAGAAAAAATGGTCTTTTTCATAAAAAAATAAAATTTAGTATTAGGGATTTAGACGTAAACCCCAAAAAAAGGTTTAACTTTTGGCGGAGATGTGTGTTTATAGTGAATATCTGTGTCGAAATTTCGTAATTTCACGCAGATTTTCGTAGATGAAGGACGCAGATTTACACAGATTTAGAAAAATACCTGCTGTAAAAAAAGGGCGATATCACTCCTCATTTGCGAAAATCTGCGGTTAAATCTGCGAAAATCTGCGTGAAACAAAAATATGAATACACAAGAATTTGTCATTTTAGTAGATGCTGCCGACCAAGAAATGGGGCTGATGGAAAAAATGGAAGCCCATGAAAAAGGGCTACTTCATCGCGCATTTTCCTTGTTTGTATTCAATGATAAACAAGAAATGCTGCTACAACGGCGCGCTTTGAGCAAGTACCATTCAGGCGGCTTGTGGACAAATGCCTGTTGTAGCCACCCACGCCCAAATGAAACCTTGAAAGAGGCAGTCAAAAGGCGTGTTCAAGAAGAAATGGGCTTTTCCTGCGAGCCACAGCAAAGTTTTTCTTTTATCTATCGGGCAGAATTAGAACATAATTTGGTCGAACATGAATTAGACCATGTTTTTTTTGCGACTTATAATGATGCTCCCCACATAAATCTCGAAGAAGTATGCGAATGGAAATACTTAAACATAACTGCTATTCGTCAAGAAATGGCGCAAACCCCTGCCCACTATACGGCGTGGTTTAGGATTGTATTTGAAAAAGTGATGCTGCATTTCGCGCAAATAAAGTAGATTTTACCGCAAAGTTCGCAATGATTTCGCAAAGAACGCAAAGGAAAGGCAGAAAATAAGCCGCTTTGCATAAAGTTTGCCTTGCGACCTTTGCGGTTCCTTTGCGTACTTTGCGGTGAATAAACCAGAAAGCAGTATATTTAGCCCAAATTTTTACAGAGCTAAATATGACACGCATCATTTCCCTTATTTCAGGTCCTTTGGCAGCCATTCTAATATGGAACTTTGCCGACTTAGACCCCAACAATCCCTTAGCAACCCGCATGGCAGGCATCACCATTTGGGTGGCTATTTGGTGGCTCACCGAAGTTATAGACTTGGCTGTTACCTCCTTTTTACCCCTGATTCTCATGCCTTTGATGGGAATTTCTGATGCAAAAGAAACGGCGGCTCAATACATGGACCAAATCATTTTCCTCTTTATAGGCGGGTTTATTTTGTCTTTTGCCTTGGAAAAATGGGAGCTACACAAGCGGATTTCGCTCGGCATTTTGGGGGCAATTGGTAGCAGCCCCTCCCGTATTTTGATGGCTTTGATGATAACCGCTTTTTTTATTTCTATGTGGATGTCCAATACCGCCACCGTTTTGATGTTATATCCTGCTGTTTTGGCTACTTATTTTCAAATAAAAGAAAAAACAGGCACAGAAAACAAAGGAATTGCTACGGCTATGCTGCTCGGACTTGCCTATTCTGCCTCTATTGGCGGCATGGCAACTTTGGTAGGAACGCCTACCAACATGATTTTTGTGAGCTACTTTTCGCAGCATTACCCTGAAAATCATTCCCTTAGCTTCGGTTCTTGGTTTTCTTTGGGCTTTCCGATAGCTTTGTTATTGGCAACAGGCACATTTTTTATCCTAAAACTATTTTTCATTCCCAAAGCAGTTGATATTTCCTTTGACAAAAGTTTTTTTCGCAAAGATTTCCTTGCTCTCGGCAAAATGAATCGCGAACAAGGGCTTGTATTAGCCTTGTTTGTGGTTACGATTGTGCTGTGGTTTACGATAAATGACATGGATTATGGCAGTTTTCAGCTCAAAGGCTGGAGCAATCTTTTCCCTCAACCCAAATGGATAAAAGAAAGTACGGTAGCGATGGGCATGGCTATGTTATTATTTTTTATTCCAGCAAGAAAATCTGCCCCCCCCTGCCCCCCCCAAACTGGGGGGGAGGTGGGGGCAGATGCTGATTTTGACGAGGAACACGCCAGAAAACCTGACGGAAATACGAGCTTATTAGATTGGAATGACGTTCAAAAACTGCCATTTGGCATTATTTTGCTATTTGGGGCGGGTTTTGCCTTAGCCATGGGCATAGAAAAATCTCACCTAAGTGATTGGCTTGCTACGAAATTGGAAATATTGAGTGCAGGAAACCCGATATTGATTGTAATGGCAATATGCGCCATTATTTGCCTCATTTCCGAATTTGCCTCCAACGTTTCGAGCATTCAATTGGCTTTGCCGATTCTGGCGGTTTTGAGCAAAACTTTGCATGTCGAGCCTTTACTCCTGATGATTCCTGCCACCCTTTCCGCTTCATTGGGGTTTATGCTGCCTGTTGCTACTGCGCCGAACACCATTGTTTTTGGCTCAAAACTCATTCCTGTGCGCGATATGATGCGTGTAGGCTTGCTGATAGATATTTTGGGGATTTTGTTGATACCTTTGATTAGTGCCTTGATGAAATAATTGGGGTTCACGCAGATTTTCGCAGATGAAAGCCGATTTCGCAGATAAAAAAGGGTAATATCTGTGTGAATGTCGTGCGATAGATTTGGTTTATAAGTAAAAAATACAGAAATTTGCAGCGTCTTTTCACAAAAACGACACAGTTATTCCCAATATCTTAACAAAATACCCACCTTTTTGGGAATTGTTGCGTATAGTTACATATCTGCTATTTATTTAATGGCAGAGCCAAAAAAGGGATTAAACGTTTTTGGTAGGTAGAAGTCAAAGCTACAGTTATACGTTTTTAGTGCGGCTTATCAAACCGCACAGCTATTTCAACATATTGTAAGCGAAAATAGTTAATTCATTTACAAAACATTGCTTACATCACATTCATCTAACTCACACAACAAATGCGTACATTTTCGGTATTTTTAACACTTATTTTCGCTATACTTTTGGGCAATTCTGCATTAGCACAAGACGCAAAAGCCACCGAAGTCTTGAAAGCTTCAGAAGCGAAATTCAATGGAATGGCAGATTTTGCCGCTAATTTTAAATACTCTCTTCAAAATCCTACCGCCAAAAGCGGCGGCGCAAGCAAGCAAGGCAAAATTAAATATAAAAAAGGCAAATTTCGCGTAGAAATGACTGACCAAGATTTGTATTGCGACAAACACAAATTGTGGGTATATATCAAAGCCGACAAAGAGGTAAATGTAACGCCTTATGACGGAAGCGACGGCTTAGATATTGAAACCATTTTCAAATCCTACAAACAAAATGCCAAAGCGCGTTATGAGGGCGAAAAAACCGTAAATGGCATTGCCTGCCATGAGATTTTTATTGCATCTACCGACAAAAAATCGGACTATAACCAAGTGCGTTTGTGGATAAATACCAAAACCAATTTCTTGGAAAAAGCAGAACTCAGCGACCGCCGTCAAGTCAAAACGATTTATGAGTTTTCTAATGTAAAGGCAAATAATGGCTTCTCCGACAACGAATTTCGCTTTGATGTAGCCAAAAATCCGGGCGTAAAGGTGTATGACGAAACGAACTAAACAGTGAGCAGTGAGCAACTAACAGGGAACAGAAAACGGGAGGGAATGTGTTTCCCGTTTTCTGTGTCTTTCTTAGTGTCTTAGGAATGAAAATAAAATAAGCTTATATTTTTTCCACCACTAAGGCACAAAGAATCACAAAGCAATAGCGTAAAAGAAGACACCTAAGCCTCTCTTTTCTTTCTTAGTTTCCTTTGTGCCTTAGTGGTACATTATTATCTTATCTTTCTTGTATTCCTCCGTAGCAAAAAACACTTATTTTGGCAAAAAAAAATTTCTACTTTTTTTAAAAAAAAAATAAGTATATTTGTCCGAAATTTGCAATAAACAAATTCGTACCGTCTTATCTGCGACTCTCGTTTTTAACACATTAATTTTTTCTCGCTTGAACAAAAATCCACATTTCATTAAACGAAATATTGAGCCAAAGCACAAAATCAATGAACTTATCAGAGTGCCTGAAGTTCGTATTATCAAATTAGATGATGAATCCAAAAATGGAATTTATCCTATCAAAGAAGCGCTCGCACTTGCTATTTCGATGGAAAAAGACTTGGTAGAAATTTCCCCAACTGCCAACCCGCCTGTTTGCCAAATCATTGCGTATTCTAAGTTTTTGTACGAACAAAAAAAGAAAGAAAAAGATGTGAAAGTGCAGCAGAAAGCCGCCGAAATGAAGGAAATTCGTTTTGGCCCTCAAACAGATGACCACGATTTCAACTTCAAACTCAAACATGCAGAAGAGTTTTTGACAAAAGGACATAAAGTTCGCGCTTTTGTGTTGTTTCGCGGGCGTGAAATTGTTTATAACGTACAGGGTTTCCGACTATTAGAGCGTTTTGCAAAAGCCTTAGAAGATGTTGGAAAAATAGAAGCTGCTGCGAAATTGGAAGGAAAAAAGGTCTTTGTAACGCTTATTCCGAAAAAACCAGCCAAATAGGAATTGAAAATCGTTTTACTGAAAAGAACGCAACCGTAGCTGCCATTTTCTAAATGGCAGTAAAATACGAATAGGGTGGCGCACCTTTCAACGGTGCGCCACCCTGCAACAATGTACTTCTTTTCGCACAACTTTCAACTCTCCACTTTCAACTCTCCACTACTTATTCTTATCTCCTACCATTTCCTCTGTCATAAGTTCGTACTTCTTTGGGGTGTTTTTTGATATAAGTCCGAATAATATTTAACACATCAGGCGTTTCTGCTTTGGGCGTAATCAAAGACTGCAAATATTCGGGATTTTGGTTGCTTTCGTGCGCCGAAATATAGGCATAGCCACAATACGCACCATTTTGGACAGAAACAATTATTTTTTCGTCATAATTTCTGCCTTCTGCCACAATGAAAAAATTGGCTTTTCCGTAGTTCATGCTGGCAATCGCTGCTTCTGCACGAAGGTTGTAGGATTTTGGCGACTCTGCCTGCACACAAGCTCCTTTGCAAATCCTGATTTGATACTGAAAACAGGCACCTGGTCCCGTACTCATTCCGCTCAAATTTTCGCAAAGATTGAACTGCTCTATGCGTCTTTGTAAAGCTCCTTCAGCACTCGAACGTACTGTATAACTGGCTTGCGGCTCCCGTTTTCCATCAAGTCTGCCAATAAAAAGGCACAAATAACCATGCTTATTCGGTTCTGCAAAAATGCCATAATGGAATTTTATTCGCCTTTGCGCACGATTGTATTTGGGCAAAAGGTTTTTAATTTCCTCATTTTCTAACAACAAAGCCACAAGCTCACTGCCTGTAAGTTCGTAAGTTATGTCATATATTTCCTCCATCATCTTCAAACCGCGCACTTTGTTATGTGCATCAAGATAATGCGAGCGAATCCTTGTTTTGATGTCATTGCTTTTGCCCACATATATCACCTCTCCTTCTTGATTGTGCATATAATACACGCCCGTTTCGTCTGGCAGGTTTTCGCATATTTCTTTGGGAAGATGGGGCGGCAACTTCACCTCCGCAATTTGCTCCAAAATAATTTCTTGTATTTTATTCGCCTCTTGCAAAGACAACAAATGTTCGAAAAGAGAAACGGTAGCAAGTGCATCTCCATACGCACGATGTGCCTGTTCGTTATAAATGCCTAACTGCGTACACAAATTGCCAAGACTATACGAAGGCATATCTGGCATGAGTTCTTGACTCAGGCGAACTGTGCAAAGTTGTGCGCGAGAAAAGGAAAAGCCCAAATTGCGAAATTCTTTTTGAATAAATCCATAGTCAAAACGCACATTATGGGCGACAAAAATGGCATCTTTTGTGATTTCGACCACTCTTTTGGCGACTTCAAAAAACTTAGGCGAGTCTTTGACCATCAAATTTGTGATGTTCGTGATACGGGTTATATTGTAGGGAATACTGACTTCGGGATTGATGAGGGAGTGAAAAGAGTCTATAATCTTTTCGCCATCGAAAAGATGAATACATATCTCCGTAATTCTATCGGCACGCGGATTGCCTCCGGAGGTTTCTAAGTCTATAATGGCGTAGTTTTTCAAGCAGTGAGCGGTTAGCAGTGAGCAGTGAACAGTTAGCAGGGAGCAGTTATTTTGATGACTGCTAACTGTAATTACCATTTTCTTTTTTCAGCAGACACCAAGTCCCAACGAATAAACGTAGTTTCCGATTCTTTTGTTCCATTTTGAAAGGAAAGATAATTGAGGTTTACCCTTTTGATATCCATACTAAAAGTAGAATCTATGTTTACTAAATTGAAGACAATTTTTGTTTTGCCCCGTCCTGGCAGTGTCCAAAAACCTTCTTGATAGCAACTATCTTTTTCATTGCAGATAAGAAAGCCCCCATCTTTGTCCATCGTCAAGGTATGATTCCAATATTTTGCAGATTGCTCTTTTTTATTTTGGTACAACCGTTCCCATCTCCATTTTCCTGCGAGTTTATGTTTTACAGAGTGAATAGAATAATCGGGACCTTCATCATAGTTTGGTGAACAAGCATTTGTGATAAACCCTATTATAACGGTCAAAAAAATACGTCTCAATTTTTGCATAGCTAAGAAAAATGAAAAAACTACCTATCTGATGAGATAAGCAGCGCTTATATACGGAAATTTGGGGCGTTTTATGCAGATTTTAAGTCGCAGGTTTTCGCATTTTTTTCTAAATCTGCGAAAATCTGCGTCTCTCATCTGCGAAAATCTGCGTGAAATCCAACCTTATTGCGGAATCAATTTAAAACGCATACTATCATTGCGAATCCACAATTCAGAAGTCGTTAGGCGCAAAATATCCCATTCCTCATATACCTCTTGATTATAAGTAACCGAAGTATTATAGGGATCTACAAATGTATAAGCATATAAAATCTCCATACGATTTGCATCTAACAATCCCCATTTCCCATTTGCCAGAACAGGAAGCAAGGTATCTTGTGTGAACGGCGGCAATTGAACCATGCGTTTGAGGTCAACGGTAGCGAAATCGCCCGACTCTGTGAATACAAAAAACCCGTTTTTGTATTGTTCGGTGATTTCGACCCCATTTTTGACAGCTTCTTTCATCTGCCAAGTGTTCGCAAGCTTACTTTTCGTAGAACGTAAGCTCAATTTAGGACCATCGCTGAATTGCGTGCAGGCACTCAAACCTATCAGCGTAGTAATCAAGAAGATAGCAATCAAGAAAGTATGATTCTGTTTCATTTCTGTACTGTTTTGCGCAAAGGTACTAAAAAAACATAATATACCTAAAAAAAAATCATTCTTTGTCATTTTTTACCCGTTATTGTAGCTTTTTTGCCCAAAAAAAAGAAATATTCCTTATAATTTTTTTTTTTCGTAAAAATGATTTACCTTTGTCCCTCAATTCGGAAAGGTGCTACTTAACTATAACCTTTCCTTGCATAGACTTAAACGAATAACTCATAATCAAATTTTCCGTAGAGATGGCACATCACAAATCCGCATTGAAGCGCATCAGACAGACCGCAGTGAGAAGGTTGCGCAACCGCTATAAGCACTCGACTATGCGTACCGCACTTAGAAAAATTCGCGCAACACATAGCAAAGAGGACGCTACCGCACAACTTCCGCTCGTGTTTAGTTTGATAGACAAAACTGCAAAACATAACATTATTCACAAAAATAAAGCAGCAAACTTGAAAAGTGGACTCGCTTGTATGATTGCGAAATTAGCCTAAGAAAATGAGGAATGAAAAGGGAGAAATAAATACTCCTCTTTCATTATTTAATCTCCCAAAAAGCGTATAAAAATAGAACACTTCTATTTTTATACGTTTTTTTTGTTGTTTTTCAGTAAAGTATGAATCGTTATGACTGCTGTCGCAAGAGTGTAAGTAGTTATGTATCAATGTATCAGGCTGGTGGAATAGCGGCTTTGATGTGCGTTGGTTATGGGACGAATAAAAGTTGCTTAGACTCGCATAAGGAATCCATCTTAGCCAACTTTGAGGCGAAACCGCCTGTAAATTCAGCGGAAGCGGGTGCGCGCATTAAGATACTGACGGGCATTGAGCGTAGTCCTACGCAAGTTCGGGCTTTTATGAAGCGTCATGGC
>JAYUZN010000109.1:0-4725 GCA_043751755.1 Bacteroidota bacterium
GCCATGACGCTTCATAAAAGCCCGAACTTGCGTAGGACTACGCTCAATGCCCGTCAGTATCTTAATGCGCGCACCCGCTTCCGCTGAATTTACAGGCGGGCTGCTAAAAGTTAGTGCGTTGGTGGTAGGCATATTTTGTGTGGTTTGTAAGACTTTCACAAATGTGCCTACTTTTTCACAATCTACCAGATTTAATCCAATAAATGGATTATATATTTGACTGTATTATCTGGAAAATTTATCCCGTTTTAAGTATAGAATGGATAAAACAATGGGTACATAAAGAACTTCAACTTTCATAGGCTTACCAAACCTTTGTAGTTTAGTAAGCCTACTATTTTGTGTTTTTTATGAAAAATCTCTAACACTAATACGTATAAATATCTCCGTCTGTACAATTCGTAAACACCACCCCATTATTGGTAAAAGTAGAACCGACTCCCCCACTCCCTGCGTCTGGGTCGCTGTCCACTGCTACGCCATAATGCGCACTGTTAGAAATGCTGCAATTGCTCATGGTCAGGTTACTTACATGCTCATAAAAAGACTCTGCAACAATCGAAGCTCTTTGCGAAGGTCCGTCAAAAGTGGCATAGCTTCCTGCATGATCGATATTGCAATAGGTCAAAACCGCATCTCCGCCCCAAAGCGAAATACCATTCCAAAAACCTGCGGTTGTTTGCTCGCCGTCCATGATGACAGGATTTGTAGCCGTCCCATTTACTTGGAGTTTACCCAATTTCACCCCTTCTCCATCTACATAAAAACCGCTATTATTCAAGCCATGAATGGTAACACCTGCCTCAAGGGTCAAGGTTTTTTGAGTTGTTATATCATCTTTTATTCCATAAGGAACATTCAATTTATGCCAAGTCATGTTTCTCAATATAGGCTGACCTTGATAGGGGTCTCCGTCTATCAACACGTAGTTTTCGGTATTGCCAGAGTAGTCGTTAGAGACATCTAAGACATCAGAGTTGTTAGATTCTACCCGAATAGGTGCATTGTTATTGGCGGTAAGAGTGCAATTTGTGAAGGCATCTATATACGAATCCGAAGAAACGTACATACCCATAGATGAGCTATTGCGCAAAATCGTATTGTTAAGGCTAAGTCTCGCATTTCCATACGGATTTGAGCCTAAAATGACATTTCCCTCTTCATATAAATACGAATCACTGCCGCCATATTCTACAGTACAATAAGTAAGTTCATTTTTGAGATTGTCGGAATTGATGAAAAATAAGCCTACCCAAAAGCCTTTTGTAGCTTGTTTTCCTGTGAAAAGAATGGGTTTTGCCGCCGTTCCTACTGCGTGTAATGCCCCCATTTCTATCATCAACATGCTGGCATCTTGCTCAAATTGAATGGTTACGCCCGGCTCTACGTTCAAAACGGCAGAACTGTTTACCACCAATTCGCCTTGAACGATATAATCTACGCCGCTCCCTGCAACTCGGTCTGTGAGGGTACGATTGGCAGAAATCGTGCCTTTCAAGATGCCGTCATCTGTGGGCGTTACGACTTCGGGGCCGCAAGCACTTGCAAACATGGCGATAACACAAGAAAGAAGCGTAATTCGTGCGAAAAATAAAGTTTTCATTTTGAAAAAAATAAAGTTGAGTGTTGAATGTTTCGTGTCTATGCAGAAACACCTACAAAAGTAACTCCTTTTTTGATTATTTCCCCTTTTTTTACCGTAGCTGCCATTTTTCAAATGGCAGTAGTGCTTCTGCCCTTTGAAAAATGGCAGCTACGGACAGCACCTACAGCCTAATTCCTACCCCAATTCTCGCACTTATATCTGCAATTCCTGAAAAGCTCGCGTAAGCGATTCTTTGCTCATTCAGCGCAAGGGAAGGATTTTTAAGTATATACTTGTGAAAACTTTGGTCAAAAAGGCTTATCGGGAAATTTAGGTCTAAGCTGCATTTATGGCTTACTCTCAGCGTTAAACGAGGGATAAGGCTCACTTTCGCGCCTGTTGCCAAAAAAGTTTCGGGGTAATTGAGACTTGTATGAGGACGTGTTTCCAAATAGTGAATATAAGGGGTAATAGCTGCTGAAATCATGGGCGAAAAACGCCAATCCGCACTGCCAATTCTATAAATATACTCATAGCGCAAAGCGAGAAAGAGCAGATTTTGCTGATTTCCCGATACAGAAAAAGTAAGCGGAACTTTTCTTTGCGTAACAGAATCTATTCTTTGCCAAGAAAAATGCGACAATTCTATTTCATGCGAAATCCTTTTTTTGCCTTGCCACATCAAAGCAATTGTAGGGCGTAAAAAAGCGATTTCTTGATATATTTTTTGGGTAGGGACATAATTATTTCTGCTAAATAGATAGGATGCCCAAGTATATTTTTCTACAGAAACAGTGTTATATATCTTGAGGATAGGCGCAGTTTTATCTTGCCCATAACTAAGGCAAAAATAAAGCATTAACATTACAAAAAAGGCAAATTTCATGGGAGGATTGTTTGAAAAAGGCAAAAGTAGAAAGGGAAACGTTCCCAAAAAAGGGGGAAATTTTTACCCTTTTTTTAGAAATTATTAAACATAAATACCTTTTTTAACACCTTACAAAAATATTATCCGCAAATTTTTGACTCACATTTACCCGTTTGCCATGCACCTCAATACAAGTCGAAGCATCATAAGGCTGTTTTGAAACCACTTTTACCTGCTCATTGATGCTCAAACCCACCTGCGCCACATATTGCAAAAAAGGCGTGGAATTGTCTTTGACTGCCACGACTTGACAGCTTTCTCCGATTTCTACCTGCGAAAGGGTCTTTTTGGCAAGGATTTTCATTTCTCCTTTTTCGTTAGGAATGGCATCTCCATGTGGGTCAAATGCTGGGAAATCCAAGAAAATATCCAATTTTTCCACCAACTTTTCGCTTTGAATATGCTCCAATTGCTCGGCAATCTCATGCACTTCGTCCCAAGCAAAGCCTAATTTTTCGCACAAAAAAGTCTCCCACAAGCGATGCCTTCGCAAGACTTGTATTGCCTTTTTTCTGCCTTCTTCGGTCAAAGCAATTTTGCCATACTTCTCATAATCAATGAGTTTCTTTTCTTTCAACTTTTTGAACATAGCCGTAGCCGTTGCAGGCTTCACCCCAAGATGCGCCGCAAGTTCATTCGTGCCAACTACGGTTTTTTCGCTATTTTCGAGCGTAAGACGTAGCAAAGCCTTTATATAATTTTCTTCTGTGAAAGATAGCATGTAACATTTTTTTCTCGCAGATTTCCGCAGATACAAAGACGCAGATTTTACGCAGATTTTATTTTTTTGCAAAGGTACGAAAAAATATCAAACAAAATTTGTTAGACTAATCTAACTTTATTACTTTTGCGCACAAAACTATCTTATCTGCGAAAATCTGCGGTTAAATCTGTGCAAATCTGCGTGAAAATAAAAATTATGGCAACAAAATCCTTACAAGAAGTAAATGCTTCAGTCAATACAATTTCCAAAACAGGTTTTTGGAAAAAATTATTTGCCTTTATCGGTCCCGCCTATTTAGTAAGCGTAGGCTACATGGACCCCGGCAACTGGGCGACCGACATTGCGGGTGGCAGCAAATTTGGCTATTCTTTGCTGTGGGTACTGTTAATGAGCAACTTAATGGCATTAGTCCTACAAAGTTTGAGCGCGAGATTGGGCTTAGTGAGAGGCTTAGACCTTGCACAAGCCTCAAGAGCTTCCTATCCGCCTATTGTCAATTTCATCAATTGGCTGCTGGCGGAGGTTGCGATTGCCGCCTGCGATTTGGCAGAAGTCATAGGCATGGCGATTGGTTTGCAGCTATTATTTCATATTCCTTTGCTCATAGGCGTGGCTTTTACGGTGGCGGATACATTGTTATTATTGGTTTTGCAAAAACATGGAATGCGCAAAATGGAGGCATTTATCATTGTGTTGATAGCGACTATTGGCATGGCTTTCGTGGCAGAGATGCTTTTTGCGCAGCCTGACGGCGTGGAACTTGTCAAGGGGTTTGTGCCACATATCGAAAATCGGGAAGCCCTTTACATTGCGATTGGCATCATTGGCGCAACCGTTATGCCCCACAATTTGTACCTTCATTCTTCTTTGGTCCAAACGAGAAAAATAGAAAGGACTTTTCAAGGCATCAAAGATGCGATAAAGTTCAATTTTATAGATACAATTGTTGCTTTAAATTTGGCTTTATTTGTAAATGCCGCGATTTTGATACTTGCAGCAGCCGTTTTTCATCAAAATGGTTACAACGAAATTGCCGAAATTCAAGATGCGCACAAATTGTTATCTCCTCTTTTGGGAAATCAATTTGCCCCTATTTTATTTGCCATTGCTTTGATAGCCGCAGGGCAAAGTTCTACTTTGACAGGCACACTTTCGGGACAGATTGTGATGGAAGGCTATTTGAATTTGCGGATTCAGCCCTGGTTGAGGCGGCTGATAACCCGTTTAATTGCAATAATTCCTGCTTTTGCGACTATATATATATATGGAGAGGAAAAAACAGGGGAGTTGCTCATTTTGAGTCAAGTCGTATTGAGCTTGCAATTGGGTTTTGCCGTTATTCCGCTCATTCATTTTACAAGCAACAAAGCCACTATGAAAGAATTTGCCATAAAACCCTGGCTACAAGCCTTGTCTTGGATAATTGCCATTATTATTGTTTCTCTCAACCTTAACTGGCTCATTAGCAAACTGATAGAGTGGACAAAA
>JAYUZN010000110.1:0-2996 GCA_043751755.1 Bacteroidota bacterium
GAAGTAGTGGTAGGCAGTGCGGCTTCTTTGACCCATGCAGTTAGGGTATTAGAAAAGGCGGAAATACAAGCATTAGCGGTTTTGGTTTTGACTTTGTATAAGTCTCCTGCTACTGAAGGGGCAGTTACACTTTGCACAAAAGTGGTAGGACGATTGTAGAGCAATACCCCGTTTCTATACCAATCTACAGAAGCTGCTCCGACTGTTGTGGGCGTAATGCTGATAGCTGTACCTTGACAAGCGGGTGTCATGGTGCTGGTCAAGGTAGGAGTGCTTGACGCAGGATATGCTGTTACTACTACTGTGTCCCTATTAGAACAGCCCGATGCGAAACTAAGTACCTGCAAGGCATAAGTCATTGAGTTGGCTGCAGAAGCAATAGGATTGGAAATATTTGCATTGGAAAGCCCTGTGGAGGGAGTCCAAAAGTAAGTATAATTGTTATTCATCGCACTTCCTATTTGCGTAGAGAAACCTGGGCAATACCCTTTGTCTGCGCCTGCATTGGCAGTAGGAATAGCTCTAACAGTAATAACTGTCCAAGGGGTAGTTTTGGTACAGCCATTTGCATCTGTCCCAGTTACGCTGTGATTGCCCGAACCTGTAGGATTATACGCAGCAGAAATGCCATTTTGAACGATTGTGCTGCTTCTTTTCCATACATAATTTGCCATACCTGGCGTTGCATTTAAGGTTGTAGGCGTATTGGCGCAGAAATTCGTAGGACCTGTATAGTTTATGGCAATGCTGATAGGATTGACAATGACTGTGGCAGGTGCAGAAGGCGCAGTAAGGCAGGTTTCATTGGCATATACCACGCCCACTGTATAAACATTTGTGCCTCCTACGATTGTGCTAAGGGTATAGCCATTGGTTAGCGCATAATTGACGGCTACCCCGTTTTTGTACCACAAAAATTCTGCGATAGAAAGATTGCCAGCAGCTACTGCGGTCAAACTTACAGGTGCGCCTTGACAAATCGTAGTAGAATCATTGGCTGTGCCAGAGATAGCGATTGTGGGAGATGAGCTACCTGCGATAGGCAACTCATACGCGCCCATATCTGCATTTGTACCGAAAATACGCACATTTCCCAATACATCAAAACTACTAACTCCTACATTCGTACCGCCATTGATAGCCTCGCTACACGTCTTGAGCATTAGCCCGTCATCACTTGTGCCGAGCAGGTTATCTATTCCATATATATTGGCGGTGTCTTTGAATTGTGGGTTGCCATACAAGTTTCCACCGGCATCTACCATATCTTGTGGAAGTGTATCTTGAATATACGAGTAGGAAATCGTACCTGTGATGCTATCATTGTAGATTTGCTGCTCATTTGCATTGCCCATGAGAGCACTATTTCCCCATAAAATACAATTTTTGAGCGTAGGATTACTGGTAGCACTCATTGAGCCGATGTTGGCTATCGCTCCACCAAGGCTGTCGCTGACATTGCCATAAAAAGTGCAATTGGTCATGCTAGAATTGGCAGAACCATTCATATAACTAAGGTTACAAACTGCGCCCCCATAATGCGTGGTAGTATTGTCGCTAAATATACAGTCATTGAAGGTCGCATGACTATTACCCGCATCGCTACCATCATTCGCTACTGTTCCGCCTCCATAACCGCTATAGTTATTGTCGAAAATACAAGCCATAAAAGTAGGGCTTGCGTTCCCACTATTATGTCCATTATTATAAACCGCTCCTCCGTAATTGCCCATTGCTATATTGCCGCTAAACTTGCAACGAATAAAAGTAGGCGAAGCGATGCCCCCATCTCCATTATTATAAACGGCAGCCCCATCTCCATCAGTATGATTACCGATAAATGTGCAATCTATATAGCTTGGGTTTGCCTCGCCTGCACCGCCATAGTTGTAAACAACTCCTCCTTGAGCAGATAGGCAAAAATTGGAGCCAATAATGCAGTTTTTAATCGTAGGATTGCTGGGTACGTTTCCGCCATTATTAAAAATAGCGGAGCCAGATTGTCCAGCAGAATAACCCCTTTCTATAGTAAAACCATCTAAAGTAGTCGTACTATCTACATAATCAAAGCGTACAATACGCCTTGTATTATCAATGCTATCTGTTGGAGAATTAAGTTCGCCCGAAAGCGTAGTAAGGTTTGCCATTGCATCACGGTCTATCATTGTTGGGTTGCCTGTATTGGGGAAACCGCCAAAAATTTGTACGCCATTGGGTATCAAGAAAGTCGCATATACGTCATAGGCATGTGGGTGATACGTACCTGCTGCCACCCATATAGTAAAGCCTGCCGAAGAAGCTGCCAAAGCAGATTGAAGGTCAACAAAGGCATTTGCCCATGAAGTTCCGTCATTCATGCCCGAAGCAGCCAAGCTATTCACATACCATCTATTGGTCAGCACTGTCATCGTGATGCTGGGGCTTGTGGCATTGGGCGAAAGGCTGCAGCTGGAGTTGCCTGCCATTTCGCAGGTAATAGAATCATTGTTTTCAAGGGCATTGTTGGTATAAGTGTCCGCATTTGTGCCAACATTTACGCCATTGAGTTTCCATTGAAAAGCAGGATTTGCTCCGCCACCTGCTGCTGTTGCTGTAAAAGTAACAGAAGTGCCATATACGATGCTTTGACTGCCCGAAGTAATGGCTATGCTTACGGAAGCACTATCTGGAATCGATAAAACCACTACTGCCGAATCATTCATGGTAGCCGTACAAGCTCCCGTAGCCACATCACTTGCTACTACGGTGTAAGTCGCTTCTATGGTTTGATTGCCAAAATTTAAGCCACTGCCTGTCCCCGAAAGGAAAGTTCCCGTAGCGATTCCATCGCTGTATAAGTCATATCTTGTCCCTGATTGCGACCCCGAAAGGTCTACAGGTAGCCCTACTCCGCCTTGACAATAGGTTCCGCCGCCTGTAACATTGAAAGTCGTAGGCGTTGTACAAGCTACTATGGTCGTAAAAGCCGTAGCGACTGACCATACAGAGAAAGTTCC
>JAYUZN010000111.1:0-2058 GCA_043751755.1 Bacteroidota bacterium
ATTTGGGGCTTGCGAAAAACCCATAACTAAATGCGGAAATTTGTCATTTTCTACAGAGGCAAAATCACTGTTAGAATCATCTTCCACTTTTACGCCATATATTCCAGAGCTAAACAAAATCGTATTTTGATAGGTTTTGTTGCCTTCTATAACGTCTATATATTCATATGCTAAACGAATTTTCCCTTTTTCACAATACATTATTTCCTTATTCGATTCGGGTTGAATCCGCAACATTTGTTGGATTTTGGGCTGCCTTGCGTCTAACAAAGAGTTTTCATTTACTCCCGCCAATGCCAACGCAATTGCCCGTAGCAAAGTCGTTTTTCCAATGCCGTTTTCGCCAATCAAAACCGTAACTTTTTCTGAAAAATCTATTTCTAACTTAGCAAAAATACCTATATTTTCAAGCAAAACTTTCTTTAACAATAAATAAGGTTCTTCAAAAACTTCAGGTTCTAACAAATTAATCTCTTCTTTTTTGTTTTTTATAGCCGCAATTTGAGCTACATTTGCCAAAAATGCAGGAGCTTCAACTGCCTCAAACTCTGCCACAGTTTCAGGCTGCGCAATAGAAAGAATAGAATCAATAATAGGTTTTTCTTTTTCGATAAAATGCTGAATATGAGCGATAAATTCATTTCCTTCATACTTTTTCTCCCAAATAGCCACCTCTTTTCCTTCCTCTTTTAAGCCTTTCATATTTGGAATAGCCAAACTTATTCCCCTCAAAATCCTTGCTTTTTTCTCGTCATCTGTAGCAGAAAATCGAAGGCTACAGCTCCCATCTTTCTGCACATACATTGCCATAAAATACGCCGCATTATTACTATCTTTTCCTTTCCAAAAAGAAAAAATAAGTTGTTGATTGTTTCCCTCAAACCAATAGCCTTGTTCCAAACGACTATAAGCATTTCCTTCTCGCAACAGAAAGTATAATTCAGGGTTTTTTGTTCGTTCTTGTTCCAAAAAAAGGTATAGTTCTTCATGAAATTTGACAATTTCATTGTTTGCCAACCCTTTCAAAATGAATTTTTTAGGACGAATACCCATTACTTCAAAAAGGCTTTTTTCTCGTCTGACATCATCATACAAGCGTGCAGAAAAAGTAGCCCAAGGAGTAAGCCCATCTGTTTTTATACGTTTAGTTAAGCCTTTTTGCGTAGCAATTTCCCACATCTGTACAGGAGTGAGCGGTTCCTGCTCCTCCTTCAACACCATTTCCGCCACCTCCAAATTTGTTAAAAAGGCTTTGTCTGTTTTCTTTTTCATTTTTACTTGAAATTATTTTTTCAACAAAATCCTTAACACAGTTGCCAATTTCGCTTTCAATTCATTTCTATTGACGATAAAATCCAAGAACCCATGTTCCACCAAATATTCTGAAGATTGGAAACCTTCGGGCAGGTCTTTTCCTATCGTTTCTTTGATGACACGCGGACCCGCAAAGCCTATTAAGGCTTTTGGCTCGGCAATATTGAGGTCACCCAACATGGCATAACTCGCTGTAACTCCGCCTGTTGTGGGGTTTGTCATCAAGGAAATATAAGGAATCCCTTTGTCGCGCAACAAAGCAATTCCTGCACTTATCTTTGCCATTTGCATAAGGCTCAAAGCTCCTTCCATCATGCGTGCGCCACCACTTTTGGAGATAATGAGCAAAGGAATGTTATTTTGAAGCGAGTATTGTGCCGCTTGATAAAGTTTTTCGCCTACCACACTGCCCATACTTCCGCCAATAAAGGCAAAATCCATACAAGCCACCATCAACTCTATGCCTTCTATTTTGCCATAAGCCGTTCTTGCAGCATCATTCAAGCCTGTTTTTTTGATGGTTGCCACAATTCTATCGGGGTAGGCTTTGGTATCTGTGAAATGCAAAGGGTCAGCAGAAAGCATCTCTGCACAGGTTTCTGTGAACTTTCCTTCATCAAATAAAACCTCAAAATATTCTTTGCTGCCCACGCTGAAATGGTGTTGGCAGTTCGTACAGACATAACTATTTTTTGCTAAAGCATTGACTGTCAAGGCTTTTTTGCAGGATTCACACTTTACCCA
>JAYUZN010000112.1:0-1724 GCA_043751755.1 Bacteroidota bacterium
TTTAAAATAAACTATAACTTGGTGCAGGATTTGAGTTGTGAGAAAATAGAGGTCTTTCAAGAAGCTCCTTCGGGCGGAAAATGGCTCAATGTGCCTTGGATATTTTATCCCATGACCTACGTTTTTCCCCAGCATCCTATCAATCGCAATGTGGACAATGTGCTGATGCGCTATGCAAGTACGATAGATACTTTTGCTCAAAAAGACGTTAAAAAAAGCGTGTTTTTGGCTTCTTCTCCTGCAAGTCGCACCGTAGATGGGCAGCAATTCATTGATTTGAACAAGTATTTGAGCGAAAAACCGCCCCTTGCTTTATTCAAAAACAAAGGAAATCGCATGATAGGCGTTTTGTTAGAAGGCTATTTTTCTTCTTTGTTTGCCAATAGACAAGCCCCCACAGATTCCCTTTCTCCTCAAGCTCCTACGGCTACTTTTGGGGCAAGAAGTGGGGTTTCGGGAAAAATGGCAGTCCTTTCTGATGGGCAGTTTTTTTTGGGAAAAAAATTCAGAGATAAACTGACGTATATGCCTTATGACAATAAAGCCTTGTTAATGAACGTAGTAGATTATTTGGCAGGAGATGATGCACTCATAAATATTCGTTCAAAAGAGGTAGAAGTGCGCACTTTGGACAAAAAAAGCGTGAATGAATCGGCAGGGCTTATTCGGGCATTAAATTTGATATTGCCTATTTTGGCGATTGTGCTGTTTGGGCTGCTGCGTTTTTATTTACGAAAACGGAAAAATGAGCGGCTTAATATTTTTAAACGCTAATATCATCATTCACCACTAAGGCACAAAGGAAACTAAGAAAGAAAAAGTTTGGCTTAGATGTCTTCTTTTACTATATAGCTTCGTGTTTCTTCGTGCCTTAGTGGTGAGAAAAATAGCAAGTTATTCAATTTTTGTCCCTTAGTGGTAAAAAAAATAGTGGTTATAAACACATGAAAAATTATATATTTCTTTTATTTATATTCTTCTCTTTTTATCTTTTTTCGCAAGGCGGGAATCGCTATGCAGCCAAAAAAGCCTTTGAGTTTCAGAAATCTACCACCGTTGTCATCTTAGACGACCTTGTCAAAGGCGAAGAAACGGAATATAACATTGCCCTCAAAAAAGCGGTCGCAGGCTATTGGAAAATAACGCCTACCCTTTTCAAGCGGCAATCCGAGCTTACCAAACTCCTTCCCCTCAAAGGCTTTTCGCTATTGGTCAAAAGCTCCCGAATCGTCATGAATGCAGATGGTTATACCTTTCAAAAACATTCAGATTTGTCGGTTTTTATGGCAGAAAAAGACTCCCTCAATTTTTATGGAGGTATAGACGAAATCGCTTCTGCAGAAATCTTTGACACACAAGACCCCGTAGAAATAACCTACAAACTTCCCTTGATATTGATGGCTATGCAGCAATATGTTAGCTATATTTCCGAAGATGGCGGCATAGATACCTACGATTTTTATCGCCTAACAGAGCGTTTCTTCAACAAACATAAAAGCGAGATTCACAAAGACACGTTATATATATGTCGGGAGGATTTTCCTGCGGAAATAAAGTTGGAGGAGTTTGGGAAAATGTATCATCATGCCTTCAAAATCGTGAGCCGCAGCGACTTACCTGCCCTCATTGCCAAAGGCGAAAAAGGCTACGTGTTTCATATAGACATGGGCTACAAACAAATATGGGTGCTTCGCCTCAAAGATGGCGGGATTTGCTACCACGCA
>JAYUZN010000113.1:0-10100 GCA_043751755.1 Bacteroidota bacterium
GTTCAATTCCTCGTCTATCGCATTTTTTCGCTCCTTCGCTTCGTGAAATTGTATGCCAAACTGTATTTCAAAAGGGTTTTCCGTCAAATTGAGTTTTGCTGCAAGCGCATTGTATTTCTTCAATTTAACTTCTCTTTTGCCTTTTTCACGCTCTTTTCCATTCAGTTCCTTGTCCATTTCTCGAATTTGCGCCCCCGTTTCATCATTTCGAATCGCAGCATCTAATTCTTTTTCATGCTCTCTTTCTGCGAAAATTTGCTGAGATAATTCCGAAATTTTTGCCAATAAACGTTGCAACTCATCTTCTGTAGCCTCAAGCGTGCCTTCCAACATGCGCTTTTTCTTATAGGAAAAAAAGATAGGACTCGTTTCTTTGAGGCTTTGATATTGATTCAAAATGAGTTTTATGTCTGCGATTTCTGCCACTTTTTCCTTCACAGGTTTGAGCAATTCTAACTGCATTTCGGCTTTTTGCATCTCTCTATGCGCATCTAACAATTTTTGATAATTGCTTCTAAGGTTCTGAAAATCAGCCTCTATCTTGCCTTCTTCCAGCATATTATTGCGAATAAACTCGTCCAAATTCCCCACAACTTTCAAGCCTATCATCTGACTGAAAAGGGTTAAGGCTTTTTCTCGCATACCAAATACTTTGCGCAAAGCCTCCGCATATTTCGTAGGTCCTTCAAGGTCTAAAATGATTTCCCGATTGCCGATTTTGGGAAAATTCTTTTTGAGCTGCCTTTTCCACGCGCCACTTGCATCAAAAGGCGTTATGTCATTTTCTATGCTCAACTTTGCGTGCGCAATTATATAATTACGTTTCATGTCCGTTCCAGAAAACCATCTTGCTTGCAAAAGGCTCACAAATTTGTCTTCATTTTTGAAAACAGCTATCAAAATCGAATAGGCTTTTGACTTGTCTTCGCGCAATTTTTGGGTAATTCTGCCGCCTTCTGCCTCCGCATCTCCATATTCGCCCAAGACATAACTCTCTTCACTTCGGTCACTTTTCTGCCCAGATGCAGAGTTATAGCTTCTTTTTCTTCCTTCAGGCACCAACAAAGTCAATAAAGCCTCGACAAAGGTCGTTTTTCCGCTCCCATTTACGCCTGTGAGCAATGTCGTATTTCCTTCAGGCGAAATCTTGAAAATCTCTTTGTCAAAAGTCCCCCAATTAAAGACTTCAACACTGTGCAGCCGATAGCCTGCAATCGCAGATTTTGTGTTATATAAACTATACATCTTTTTGTAAATTGCGTTTAAACTCTTCTAATTTGTCATTTGTGATTTTTGCCTTCACAATTCTACGAACTTCGTATTGAATTTCGTCTTTTATAGCAGTTTCCTTGTTGATTCTTTTGAGAAAGCCCAATGTTTTTTCTGCTTGCGAAATGTAAGTGTCCAATTCTCGTATCAATTTCACTTTATTGGGTGTTTCTTTGAAAAAAATTTCCAATTCCTCTTTAATTCTTTTATGAGAAATATACAAGTTTCGTTGTTCTGTATTAGAGCTTTCAAAATCATCAATTAATTTGCGCAATAACACACATAACAAGGTCAATTCGTATTGAAGGGGCATTCTGCGCACCAAACCAATCGTATTTCCGTCCTCGTCAATCGGGCTTTGCGTGAGATAAGCATAGCCATCTTTGCGCTCGACCACCAAATCCATCGCAATTTTGTCAAAATATTGTTTGAGATGTATCTGATATTGCAGCAAATCATTCCACACTTTGTCATCATCATAAACTGCGCCTTGCAGCAGTTTTACAGCGACTTGTGCGTAAGGTTCGTGTGTATTTTCCATGTTATTTGTGATAAACAACCTGCGGAGCTTTCAAATATTTCTCTTTTTCTGGGTCAAAAAGCAAATATTCGGTTTTCGCAAAGTTAATTAAAAACTTTTTGTTGCCTTGAGTCAAAGAAATATAGCCTAATACCTCCGCTAATCCCTTTGAAATCGGGTATTCTGTAATGACTTCACTCAACAATACGGGCGTTTTTTCATTCAAAAGCCGTTCTATTTGATGAAGTAATTGTTTTCTATTGATAGTATTCGGATTTGCTACTTTTTCTAAAGCATTGATATCTATTATATTATCGGCAGAAATGGGCTGTTCTACAAATTCGGAAATAACAGGAACCTCGCCCAACTTTCTTTCCATAGGCAAATCTATCTCAGGCTCAAGCTCGAGGTACATATAAGCCTCTAAAGAAAGTTTTTTGTCCACCAATTGCAAAGCTAAATTGCGGATTTCATTGATGGTTTCCCGAGCTTGTTTTCGGTCTAATAGGTCTTTTTCTGCAATAATGCGGCTCAATTTATCTGCCAATAAGTTGTTGGTATCCAAGACTTTAGTTGCAGTTGCATGCAAAATAGATTTCATTTTTCGCAAAAAACGGTCATTATATTCAATGCCTCTGTCATCAAGAATTTTATAGACTTCTGCCACCAAAAACTTGAGTTCTTCTTGGGAAATATCGTCAATCAAAAATTTCCAAAAAGCATAAAAACTTTTTCCTTGGTCGCTATTTTTCAAGGTATCAAGCGAATCAAAGGTGTATTGCAAGATTTTTCCTTTGGAATGAACTTTATTTGCCTGTTTTTCATAAATATCCCGCACAATATCTTTAAAATTGTCCTCAACTTCCTTAAAATCGCCAATCAATTCATTTGTAAGTTTGGTTACATCTGCAAAACGGGTTTGAATTTGGTAATTTTCATAGATTTCTACAGAGCCATTTTGCTTAATTCGTTTAATTTCCGCATCAATTTCTCGTTTTCTTTTTTGCAACTCCTCAATTTTCTTTTTTGGGTCTTCTGTGCTGTTGTCTATAAGGTCTTTGAGTTTGTTGAAAATGTCTTTAAACTTGGATTCTGTTCCTACTAAAGTCTTGTCTTTCAGCAGTTCTACTAATTGAAAAACCCTTTCTGTATGTTTTGTCAAAACATTCATGACCACTTTTGCCGACTCATCTATATAATTTCTCAAATAATTTTCTTCTGTCCATTTCTCAATCAATCTTTTGGCTATTTCAATCGAATCCATATTTGTGTCCTGCATTTCCTCCTCTTTGTAGTTCAAGTCGTCCAAATATTCGGCAAGTCTTTGCACTAACAGGCTGTTAGTCAATGCGATTTCATTGCTTATTTTGAATTGATTGTAGAAAAAAGTAATCATCAAAGCCGCATTTCTGGAACGCAATATCTTCAAGGTAGGGGAGTTTTTTAGGAGAATCTCTATGGCTTCGTAGTGCATTTTGGAGAAATGAAGATTAGTTAGTCATAGCGTGGCACACTTTTGAAAAGCGCGCCACCCTGAAACAGACATTTTTTGTTATTTGGCACAAAGATAAGGATTATCCGCTAAATGGGATAAATTTTTCTTGCACACTATCCTCAATATTTTTTATTTTTCATTAATGGGGCTTACACAAAAGTTGTTTTTATAGCCACGAATTGCACGAATTTTCACGAATTTGGGCTGTTAATTCGTGTAATTCGTGGCAAAATGCGTAAGTCCTGATTAATTGATAATAAAATTGAGTTGTTTATTTAGCCCTACTTCTATAATTCGCATTAAAGTAGCAAGCTGAATATCACTTCGTCCGTTTTCAATTCGGGAAATGTAACTTTTGCGTGTGCCAGCTTTTAGCGCAAGTTCTTCTTGTGTCAAATTGGCAGACTTACGTTGCTCCCTTATCAATTCGCCTATCCGAAATGATAAAGATAGCCTGTCAAACTCCGTCCTTGTGTCCGTTCCGTCTTTCCCGTAACGTTCGTCAAGATGGTCTTCAAATGTAGTAATATGTTTATTTTGCATCTTCGTCTAATTTAGAATTAAAATATTCAACCTTTATTTTCTTAGCCTTAACTATCTCATTTTTAGGCGTTTTATCCGTTTTTTTTTGAAACCCATTTATCGTCACCACCAAATTCCCTTCATCAAAAAAGCAGAATATCCTAAATATATTGTTCCCTACCTTTATTCTCATTTCATATAAACCCTCTGTTCCTTCCATATGCTTCAAAAACTTTTCGGGTATCTTATCTACACTCCGTATCAAATCAAGCACAAAATCTATCTTTTGCTTGACTTTTTCCTCTTGGGCATCAAAAAATTCTCGAAAATAGCCTTTATAAAATACAATCTTCCGTTTCATGGTGCAAAGTTACCTATTAAGAGAACTAATTCCAAATTTTTTCTGGCTGTATAGAAAAAATATTTTCGACAATATGGATTGGAAAAAGATAATGTTTCGGCAAGTTCAACAACTCAAGGAAAAAAAACCTAAAAACTAATTTGTCCTGCTGAGACGAAAACCGATATTGTAGTTGCGATAATCGGGCGAAATGCTGCCGCGATTAGCTACACGACAATAACTTGCATTACTGTACCAACTACCGCCACGAAAAACATGAAAAGGGTGGATTTTTATTGTGTTATAAGCATCATGAATATCTTGACACCATTCCCATACATTGCCGCTCATGTCATATATGCCCAGCTCATTGGGGCTTAATTGCCCTACAGCTTGGGTAGCTTCGCTATTATAATGCCCTACTAGCCATAGGTTATTGTTACCCGCATAAGTGTAGCCCTTGCTACTTGTACCGCCTCTTGCCGCATATTCCCATTCTGCTTCTGTCGGGAGGCGATAGTTTTTGTTAGGATATTTTTCGTTAAGTTTTTGCAAAAAAACCTGAATGTCATTCCAAGAAACATTTTCTACAGGGCAGTTGTCGCAGCCTTTGTTATACAATTCTTCAGGGTCTTTGCCCATGATTTCTCGCCATTGCGCCTGTGTTACTTCTGTGCGTCCTATATAATAGCTGCTAAGGCTTACGGCATGTACAGGCTTTTCGTCATCCTCTCCGTCATTGCTGCCCATTTGGAAAGTGCCGCCTTGTACGGCTATCATTGGCACAAACTCCGAAATAGAATCGGCTACCTGTTTTTCCCTCACTATCTTAAACACTACTGTCAGCAAGACAAGTACACCAAACACATACCATAGATATTTTTGCCCAAAAGCCCAAACAGGCGAAGGCTTCCCTTCCTGCAAAGTCGCAATCCGCCTGTCTGCCTCACTGCGCAGCCCACTTTGCGGATATTTTTGCACAAAAACCTGATACGCTGCCAACGTGTGTGCAAGACTTGCCTTTTCCCAATGCCATTCTTCGGGCGTTTTTGTTTTTTCGGAAGGCGTGAGTTCCTGTATACTTTTTTCGGCAATGTGGAGATAGGTGCTTGTAGGATATTTATGCACAAAAGTACGATATGCGCCTATCGTGTCTTGCTGCGTCGCCGTTTTCCAATCCTCTTCGTGCAGGTTAAGGGCAGGCGGCTCAAGCTGTGTGCGCTGATTTATCGCCTTTTGCATGGCTTCTACCGAAGGAAAACGGTCTTGCGGCTTCATTTCCAAGGCTTTGACGATGGCATCAGAGAGGGCTTGCGAAAGTTGGGGCTGCAAATCTTTGGGCGGCACAAGGTTTTGACTGTTGCGGGAGGGTGCGTTTGGCGGAACTTTACCCGTAGTCATACGGTATAACAAAGCACCAAGTGCGTAAATGTCCATCGTTGCCCCCCGTTTTGCATGTTCGTCATACTGCTCCCAAGGGGCATAACCCGGCGTGAGAATGGCGGTCATAGTTTGACTAATGCCTTCGGCAATAAATTCTCTTGCTGCTCCAAAATCTATGAGATAGGCTTCGCCCTGATTTCCGATAAGAATATTGGCGGGTTTGATGTCTCTATGAATGACTTTTGCGGCGTGTATTTGCTGCAAAGCGGTGGCAATCTGCGTAAAAATAGCGAGGGTTTCTGTTTCGTTCAGGCGTTTTTCGGACTTTGTCGCCATGTATTTACCCAAATCTTGGGCTTCTACAAAAGGCAGGACAATATAAGCAGTGTTATTTTCTTCAAAAAAATCTACGACAGGAATTGTGTGGGGAATATTTTTGAGTTTACTCAACATATTGGCTTCTGCCACAAAGCGTTCTTTGAATTTTTCAAAATCTTCTTGCGACAAACCTTGAGTTTCTAAGCTTTGCGTGTCATGCGCCCGCACGCATTTTCCCGAAAGGAAAAACTCTTTGACGACTCGTAACTCGTTGAGGTACAGGTGTTCTACTTTGTAGGTAAGGGCAAAACCGCCTTCCCCCAAAACGCTGATGATTTTGTAGTTGCGGTTGAGAATTGTGTGAATGGGGAGTATGTGTTTCATCTTTGCGAAATAGAAGGGCAAATATATAGATTTTTTCTGATGTTAAGTTGTGCGGTTTTTCAAACCGCAATACAAAGTCTTTTATTCCTGCGTGCGGTTTTAAAAACCACACAACTGCGAAGCGGACGCTTCAAGAAAGAGGTACAAGCGGACACTTGCACCAGCAGTAACCTACGCAACCACCCCATTTGCAGCTGTTTTTTCCTTATAAAGCAAAAAATGCTTCAAAATAACCGTATTTTCGGGCAGTGCCAAAGTCGCATCTTCTGCCACTAAATCAAACGCAGCTTCGCGCGCCTGTTGCAAAATGGCTTGGTCTTGTGTTATATTTGCTAACTGAAACTGTGGCAGCCCACTTTGTCTCGTCCCCAAAAAGTCTCCAGGACCTCGAATTTCCAAATCTATTTCCGAAATTTTGAAACCATCTGTTGTTTCTACCATGGCACGTAAGCGTTTTCGGGCATCAGCAGAACGTTTATTAGCCGTCATCAACACACAAAAGGACTGATATTGCCCTCTTCCTACACGCCCCCGTAGCTGATGCAACTGCGACAAACCAAACCTTTCTGCATTTTCGATAACCATAATCGTGGCATTTGGCACATCTACCCCTACCTCAATGACGGTGGTAGAAACCAAAATTTGCGTTTCTTTTTGCAGAAAACGCTTCATTTCCATCTGCTTATTTTCCGAAGGCATTTTTCCATGTACAATGCCTACTTGGTACTCTGGAAATGCCTTGCCAAACGCCTCATAGCCATTTTCGACCGCCAACAAATCCAATTTTTCCGATTCTTCTACCAAAGGATAAACCACATACACCTGCCTTCCTGCGGACAATTCTTTGCGCAAAAAACCAAAAATCTCCAAACGTTTTGACTCAAAACAGGTTATCGTTTTTATCGGCTGCCTTCCAGGAGGCAACTCATCTATAACGGACACGTCAATGTCGCCATACAAAGTCATGGCGAGGGTGCGGGGAATCGGAGTCGCAGTCATGACCATATTATGCGGAAAAGGATAGGCTTTTCGCCAAAGTCTCGCCCTTTGTTCCACCCCAAATTTGTGCTGCTCGTCTATAACGACCAAGCCCAAATGATGAAAAATAACCGTATCTTCTATCAAAGCATGTGTACCTATCGCAATATCTGCCGTTCCGTTCGCAATGATTTCAAGGTTTTTCTTTTTGATGGATTTTTTTTGGCTTCCAGAAAGAAAAGCCACCATCATGCCCAATTTCTCGGCATATTCCGAAATTTTGCGAAAATGCTGCTCTGCCAAAATCTCGGTAGGAGCCATTATAACAGACTGAAAACCATTGTCTTTTGCCATGAGCATCGTCATAAATGCCACCATCGTTTTGCCACTTCCTACGTCTCCTTGTATGAGGCGATTCATCTGAATAGGGCGTGCCAAGTCTTTTCGCACTTCTTTCAAGACCCTTTTTTGGGCAGAAGTGAGGGTAAAAGGGATATGTTTTTCGTAATATTCGGTAAAAAAAGTGCCAATTTTGCTAAAAGGATTCGCCAAATTTTGGGCTTGTGCATGTTGTCGGCGGGTAGCAAGTAGCAACTGAAACATAAACAACTCCTCAAATTTGACCCGAAATTGTGCCTTTTCCAAGTTTTCAAAAGAGGAGGGAAAATGAATATTTTGCATCGCCTCTTTTCGGGACATCAAGCCATATTTTTGAATAAGATTTTGGCTCAAGGTTTCTTCTATCAAAGGCACACCCGTTTCCATCATGGTTTTTATCAAAATGCGAAAGCCTCTGGAATCCAAGCCAAAACGGGAAAGTTTTTCGGAAGAAGAATAAAAGGGCAGGATTTGAAAGGCTTTGACTTCGCCGCCTTTGTCGTCTCGTAGCCAGTCTAATTCGGGGTGCGAAAAGCTGACCATATTGCCATAAACGGTAGGGCGACCAAAAAGGGCGACTTCTACGCCCACTTTTAGCCATGTTTTTATAAAAGAAATGCCTTGAAACCACACCAATTCCGCCGCCCCTGAACCATCTGAAAATAAGGCAGTTAGACGTTTTTTGTTGTTTTTGCCCATGACCTCCTCTACTCGCAGGATTTTCCCTATCAAACTCACCGTTTTTTCCTCATCTGTGATGTCCGTAAGTTTTAGGACTCGGGTTTTGTCCACGTATTTGCGGGGAAAATAGCAAAGTAAGTCCGCAGTTGTGCGTAAATTGCACTCCTTCGCCAAAAGTTCAGCCCGTTGTGGACCTACTTTTTTGAGAAACATAATATCGGTTTGCCAAAAATCTGCCAAGGTTATCGTAATATTTGGGGCAAAAATACGCATTTCACGCAGATTTTCGCAGATATAATATTTTGTGTATTTTAAGCAGGGTAAATTTTCTGATAAACATGTCATTTTTTCAAGAAATGACCTGTTTATCAGAAAATGTTTTGCATTTTGAATATAACTATTTCGCAAAGGGCTTAAAAACTGCCACATCTGCCCATTTTAGCATTTCTGTATCTCCTGAAGTGTCTCCATAAGCATACTTTTTTTCTATATTTTTTTCGGCAGACAAAACCGATAAAAGTCGAAATACCTTCTCCTCACCATTGCAATTTTTGCCCACAATTTTGCCTGTAAATCGCCCATTTTGTATTTCTGGCAAGGTAGCGACTAACATAAAGCCCTGTTCTTCAGCCCATTTTTGTGTCCAAAAAGTGAGAGAAGCCGTTACTAAATAGCAAATATGTCCTTGATTTTGGTGGTTTTTGAGGCAGGAAAGGGCTTGCGGGCGCAACAAATCGGGCATTTTTTCCCTACAAAAACGGCTGCCATACGCATACAAATCGGCTTCTGTTTCATGCTGAAAGAAAAAAGAAAGGCATTTTTCTTTCGCTTTTTGGGCAGAAAGGAAGCCTATTTTATGCAAAATAAGGGTAGGCGAAATGCACAACATACCCCAAATAAAATAAAAATCTCCTTTGACAAAACGAATAAAGGCAAACATTGTATCTTTTTTCGTAAGTGTCCCATCAAAATCGAAGGCTGCTATAGTCATTTGTGTTGTTATTTCTTAATTATTCAGGTTAAAGCCGCTTCGAGGGTCTCCGACCACTCGAAGGGCAGCGAAACTAAATTCGTTTGAGTAAGCAACCCTTCGAGTGGGTGCTAACCCCTCAAAGGGGTTGCCTACCTAAATAGTTACAAACAATTTTAAATACCCAAAAAACTAAAACTCCTAACTAAAACTCCTAACTGATAACTGCTCACTGATAACTGCTCACTGAAATGATTCACTGGCTCACTAAAAAACTCGTATTTCCTCCCTATCACTACGCTGCACCTGATGGCTTGCTCGCAGTAGGCGGCGATTTGTCGGTAGAAAGGCTGAAATTAGCCTATTCTACAGGCATTTTTCCTTGGTACAATCCCGAAGACCCTATTTTGTGGTGGTCGCCTGACCCGCGTTTTGTATTGAAACCCGAAGAACTCAAAGTCTCGCGCACCATGCGGCAAGTCTTAGAGAGAAATGTATTTCAAATCACCGTCAATCAGGCATTTGAGCAAGTGATGCGGGGCTGTCAAGCTGCCAAAAGAGACGGACAAAGTGGTACTTGGATTTCGGAAGAAATTATAGAATCATACTGCAAATTGCATGAATTAGGTTGGGCTTCTTCGATAGAAGCATGGCAAGACGGGGAATTAGTGGGAGGATTGTATGGCATAACTATTGGCAGGTGTTTTTCGGGAGAATCTATGTTTGCCACGAAAAGCAATGCCTCAAAAGCGGCATTTATCACCTACATACGCCAAATTGCGCAAGCAGGAATCGAACTCGTAGATTGCCAAACCCGCACGCCACATTTGGAGTCTTTGGGCGGAAAATTTATGCCGAGAAA
>JAYUZN010000114.1:0-5592 GCA_043751755.1 Bacteroidota bacterium
AGCACCCACTCGAAGGGTTGCTTACTCAAACGAATTTAGTTTCGCTGCCCTTCGAGTGGTCGGAGACCCTCGAAGCGGCTTTAACCTGAATAATTACGATTTAAGTTATTAATAATCAGCGATTTATTATCCGCCTTGTGTAGCCCGAATAATGGTAATTTTGTCGCCTTCTGCCAATAAAAATGCCTCCCATTGAGAACGGGGAATGACTTGATTGTTTACGGCAATGGCAATGCCTGTGCTTTGTATGCCTAATTCTTGCAGCATCAGGCTAATTGTTTGACTTTGAACGTCTTGAAGCTGTTGATTGAGGTAAATTTGCATTAGGTAGTCTCTATATCACGCAGATTTTCGCAGATGCAAGCAGATTTCGCAGATGATAACAGTTAGCAGTGAACAGTTCGCAGTTATTTTTCAATTTTCAATTCTTAATTCTCCATTCTCCATTCTCCATTTTCCATTTTCAATTTTCCATTTTCAACTTTCCATTTTCAACTTTCAACTTTCAACTTTCAATTCCTACGTTGTTTCTTTCCAGAAAAAGTCGCTCACAGCTGCTACAAACATGCCTACAAAAGCTATCCAATAGCCAAAATCAGCGTACCAAAAGAAGTTGATGTCAAACATTTTATTTTCTTTTCCAATAAAATAAAAAACTGCCCAAGAAAAAACCAAAAATAAAATGTTGAAAATAATGCCTCTTTTGTATCGTTTGCCCATGATGCCTCTTGCCAAATAGCCCAAACTGAATAGTAAAAAGTAAAACGGACCTAACAACACAAAAATAAGCCCTGTGGCAGACAGTTTTTGTCCCATAGTGCTTTCATGTAGCCAAGGTTTGATGCCGATTTGATAAATCCCTTCATAGATTTTGTCTGCCAAAGGCGAAGCTGTTTCGGAGGCTTGCGTGTCTGTATAGGAATCGATTATAAGCTGAACATAGTTCATTCCGCTAATAGAAAACTCTCCTAAGCCAAAATCTAAGCTAAGATATGGCAGGAAAAACGCGCCGATTCCCATCAGGGCGGCGACAAGGAGGAAAACTCGGTGGAGTGGTGTTGGCATTTTTTTGTAAATAGCTGATTTGGTGTGTATGAAGGGAACGATAAAACTAAACCCGTTTGAGCTTGCAACCCTTCGAGTGGGCGATAGCCCCTCGAAGGGGTTGCTTATTCGATTACTTCATCGCTTTTGCTATCAATTTCTCTTCGTCTGCAATCGTCAGTTTTATCCCTTCTTTGGGCAAAGCAACATGCGTATCGTCAAACGTCAGGAATTTAATCCCTGTGGCAGTGTAGTGATAACGATGTGCTTTCACTTCTAACACAGCACCATTGATGATACTACAAGGCATAGGCGAAATATTTGCGGGCAAATCTTCTGTAAACCAGATTTCTATGCTGTCATTGTTCGGTATTCCGTCAAGCTGCACAATATCGGTTTTGTAAAAGGCTTGCCGACAAGTATAACCCATGATTTCCTTGTATTTATCGGTGATAATCAAGCCTTTGAGGTCATTGATTTTGGGAATCACCCGCTCAAATTTCGTGGAAGACGTTGTATCTGCATCATAGATAGACAAGGTAAAACGCCATCTATGACTATTCAACATATCTTCCGAATAATAAATTTTGTTGTTTATTTGGTGCATCAAATAAAACCGGTTGTCGCTGTTATTCATGAGCCAGCCTGCTTCCGCATTTTTGTAGCGCGCATGATAGTTGCCATTGCTGCGCTTTACTAATGTACTATCCTCATACCGCCGCCAATTTTCTTTGAAATACACATTCACTTTGTGGTGCGTTTCCTTCGGTATATTGGCTTGTGAGGCTGCGGACAGCTGACTGAAAATGGGCGGCGCGGAAATAATCAAGTCATAAGCCAGAATACCTTGTTTTTTATTCCCTTGAGAATGCGAAAACAGATATGAAAACAGTAAAAAAATAACCATAAAAAATCGTAGATTGTTCATTGATTGTAGAAATAAGTAAGTAAATAAATAAATGGGGAGAGAATATATACGTATTTGCTGCTGCAAATAGCTGAAAATGGCTGAGGAATAGAAAATAAATAACATAACAATTTCATTTTGGGGATTTCTTAGTGCCGTAGGCACGAAATATTTATAGCCCCCCATAATCCCCCCAATTTATTGCGTTTCTCGTGCAAACGCTAGAAAAAAGAGGGAGGGGTTGGCATGTTTTTTCTATAAATATCGCCGTCCCTACGGGACTATAAAATTGTTACTTTATTCAATTTTCATTCCTAAGATTAGTTTTCAATTAGTGCCGCATTATGCCTTAAACGGGGCAAATTCCCCTTTAAACCTGTCATTGTCTTCCAGAAAATGACCTGTTTAAAGGGGAATTTACGAAAAATCTATCCCATTTGTGAGTATAACAACCTTAATTCGTGACGATAAAAACAAATTTTGTAAATTATCTGCACACAAAACCGTAAAAAACTACCCTTTTTTCATTGCAAAATTACAGAAAAAGTGAGACCTTTGCAACCACTTTTTACGGTAGCTATGCGATTTTTTTAGAGATAAAAGCATAAATAGCTCATAATTAGCGGTCTGCGTGATTCTATCTCTAACAAATCCGTTTATTTATACAACTCTCATAACATCAACATGAGCTTAGAAGCGACTGCTCAGGCTTTTGACCCTAATGGATTAGGGCTTGACAATGGCAATTTGTTTGGACTCCCCTTTACGCCCGAAGAAGCGCAACTTATCATCATTCCTGTCCCGTGGGAAGTAACCGTTTCCTACAGTCAAGGCACTGCACAAGCCCCGCAAGCTATTTTGGAGGCATCTTTGCAGGTGGACTTGTTTGACAGTGAAGCCCCGAATGCGTGGAAAATGGGCATTGCTATGTTGCCAATTGACCCCCATATTTTGCAAAAAAGCCACGATTTTCGCCACAAAGCCAAAGACATTATTGAGGCTTTGATGCAAGGAGAAACGGAAGAATCCCTCAAAAGTGAATTAGAAATTGTAAATCGTGCTTGTACAGAACTCAAAGTATGGGTCAAAACGCAGGCAAAAAAATGGCTTGCACAGGGCAAAAAAGTGGCTTTGTTGGGCGGCGACCACAGTACACCCTTGGGCTTGTTGTGCGCTTTGCGCGAAAAACACGAGAATTTTGGGATTCTGCACATAGACGCGCATTGTGATTTGCGGGAATCTTACGAAGGCTTCAAATATTCCCACGCTTCTATTATGTACAATGCCCTCAAAATAGAGGAATTGACTAAATTGGTGCAGGTGGGAATTAGAGATTTTTGTGAAACAGAGTATTTATTGGCTCAACATTCCGAAGAAAGAATCATGATTTATGAGCATCGTACCATGTTAAAAGACCGTTTTAGGGGGCGTTCTTGGGACGAGATTTGTGATGAAATCGTTTCTAATCTGCCGCAAGATGTGTATGTGAGCTTTGATATAGACGGGCTTGACCCTTCGCTTTGTCCCACTACAGGCACGCCTGTTCCGGGTGGTTTGCGCTTCGAGGAGGCGATGTATTTGGTGGAAAAAGTGGTAGAAACGGGCAGAAAAATAATTGGTTTTGACCTCAATGAAGTAGGTACAGGCAGCGAATGGGACGCAAATGTGGGCGCAAGGGTGCTGTTTCGCTTGTGCAATTATTTGGGGAAATCGCAGGGGCTTATTTGAGGCACGCGGATTTGCGCAGATGATAGCAGATTTCGCAGAGGTAGAATTTTATCTGCGAAATCTGCTCAAATTTGCGTTTATCTGCGTGAAATTCCGTAACTTTGCAAAAAATCATTATGTCAAATTTCAGTACTTGGAAACTCTCCAAACTCAATAAGCGTTTTGGGCTAAATCGCATATCCGCTACTCAAGCGGAAATATCATGGAAAAGTAATGCAGCAACATTATCCGACTATGACAGCCATTTTTTGCTCAAAATGCAAAATACCTTGGACGACAATATATTTTTCTGGAATGAGCAAGAGCTTATCCAGAATTTTATAGGTCCCCTTTTTTCATGGGTAGGATTTTATAGCAAACATACGAATATCTTTAATGAGCGCGTGTTTGAGGCAGTTGTAGATGGCGAAGAACTCAAAGGCGAGCCTGATGCAATCATCGCTTCGGGGCATGACGAGCCAGAAAAGCCGTTTTTTTGCTTTCAGGAGTACAAAAAGGAAATAAACTCAGATGGTGACCCTGCGGGACAATGCCTTGCCGCTATGTTAGCAGCACAAGAAATTAACGAATATAAATATCCTGTATATGGCATTTATGTAGTAGGGCAAAATTGGTATTTTATTACGTTAAAAGGCAGAGATTATGCCATTTCTGCGTCTTTTTCTGCTGTTTCTGATGAGATTTACGAGATTTATCAGCGGCTTTTGTGGCTGAAAGAAACGATTTTTGAATGGGTAAGAGTAGAATTGCAAGCCTTAGGAATAGAAAATAAATAACATAACAATTTCATTTTGGGGATTTCTTAGTGCCGTAGGCACGAAATATTTATAGCCCCCCATAATCCCCCCCATTTATTGCGTTTCTCGTGCAAACGCTAAAAAAAAGAGGAAGGGGGTTGGCACGTTTTTTCTATAAATATCGCCGTCCCTACGGGACTATTAAATTGTTACTTTATTCAATTTTCATTCCTAAGGGGGTAACGACAAAATTTTTCATTTTTCATTTTTCAATTCTCAACTTATGAAACGCTATTTTCTCTATTGTATGCTCTCCTGCTGCTTGTATTTTTCCTTGAAGGCACAAGGTACGAGTCAGTTGCAAGTGGTCAATGCCTATTTTACCTCCGATTCTATGGGGCAAAATATTATCACCAATTTGACCCAGAATCAATGGGTCTATTATAATGTTGCCATCGCAAATGTGTCCACAGTGCAGGGAACAGCCTTCACAGGCACGCTTGCCTTAGCCTGTCAAATCAATCCGAACAATACTTTTAGCCTATATCTTTCTCCTCCAGGACAAACCGTAACCATTGCATATCAAGATACTGCCCTATTTATCTTTGGAGATACCGTTAATTTCAATCGTTATGGCGGTGGCGGAGGGGGCGGCACAGTGGTTATTTGGCCCATAACCACTAATTCCCTCTTCACAGCGAAGGATTCTTTCTTGCTGCCTTTTGTCTATGTGAGCGTAGAAAGTATTATGTCAAGCAAAGCCTCATTGTGGAATATTTATCCCAATCCTGCGCAAAATGTCCTTCATATTGAAAATAATGAATCCAAAAACAACATTGAACACGTAAGAATTTTTAATACGACAGGCGTTTTATTAAGAGAGAAAAAAGAAGATTGTACAGAAATCGAAATAGCCGATTTGCCTCAAGGGGTTTATTTTTTGAGCATCAAAGATAAGTCCGGAAAAGTGGGGGCTTATAAGATAATCGTAGCAAAATAAATAAAAGGGCACTTGTGGAAACATTGTGGGTATGGGAAAAATGCCTTAACTTTGCAAAAAAATCAAGATGGATACACGTAAGAAACACAAATTAAATAACTTGCTATTTTTCTCACCACTAAGGCACGAAGAAACACGAAGCGATAGGGTAAAAGAAGACAACTAAGCGACGCTTT
>JAYUZN010000115.1:0-15955 GCA_043751755.1 Bacteroidota bacterium
GATTCACTTAGAAGTGAACTATATCGGCTATGCTACCCGTCAAATAACCGTCATTCCGCAAGCCGCCATGATGCTCAATTTTGCGATGGAACTCAGCGATGTAAAAACCGATACTTTGCACATTTCCAACGCTTTGTCTCCCAACAAACAGCATCAAATGAGCAGTATTCAGCTACAAGCCAAAGACATTTTGCGTATGCCTACTATTTTTGGTGAACCCGATGTATTAAAAGCCATTCAGCTCCTGCCGGGCATTCAGGCAGGCGTAGAAGGCACAGCGGGCGTATATGTGCGTGGCGGCAGCACCGACCAGAATTTGGTCTTGATAGACGACATTCCTGCCTATTATTTGCAGCATCTTGGCGGCTTTTTGTCTATGTTAGATGCCCAATCTATCCAACATATAAATGTCTTAAAAGGAGCTTTTCCTGCAAGATATGGCGGCAGATTGTCGTCCGTCATGGACATTCGGCTCAAAGAAGGCTCCAAAGAAAAACGGCATACAACTTGGGCAGCAGGGTTTTTGTTGGCAAAATATGCGACAGATGGACCTATTGGCAAAAACAAAAAAGCTACTTTTCTCGCAACTTTGCGCTTCACGCCCATTGGACCCGTAGCGGCTATAGGCTCGGCAATCGGCACAAAAGGCACAAGGACAAACGGTTTTAATGCCTATGATATGGTGCTAAAATACAGCCTTCCTTTAGACGAAAACAACAAGCTAAATATGCACTTTTATGCAGGAGAAGATAGGCTTTTTGGTTGGATTCCTCAAGCAAAAACTCGAGATACTTTGCAAAAAACAGTTCAAAACACCCGACTTTCCATAGATTGGCACAATCGTTTGGGGGGGATAAAATGGCATCATTTATATGCCCCCAATTTTATTCATACAGTAACAGTAGGTTTTACAAACTTTGTAAACAATACCCGTTTTTATGACGTAAGTAGAAAGTTAGAAACAGGCGAATTTATCGCTTCTATAGATGCAGGACTCAAATCGGGCGTATCTGACATTATCACCAAAGCCGATTGGGAATACCTGCCTTCTGCCCGTCATCAACTCAAATGGGGCGGCTATGTTACAGGGCATAAATATACGCCGGGCATTAGCCGTTATATTGTCAAAATGGACAGCACGACTTTTGCAAGTCCTACGACCATAAAACCCATTTATGCCTTAGAATCAGCTATTTATGCCGAAGATGAAATGGCTATTTCGGATAAATGCAGCCTAAATGCAGGGCTTCACCTTTCACATTTTCTCGTCAGAGGCAAAAATTATTGGGGTTTTCAGCCCCGTTTGAGTATGTTATACAAACTCAATTCTCGCCTTTCGCTCAAAGCCTCTGCCAATCGTATGCAGCAATATCTGCATTTGCTCACGACTTCTTATATAAGTTTTTCATCGGATTTGTGGGTTCCGCCTACAGAAAAAGTGGCACCACAGCAAGCCCTACAAACAGCATTTGGCGCAGCCTATCAAACGCCTTTTCGCATAAGCCTCGAAGCCGAAATCTATTATAAACGTCTTTCTCATCAAATAACCTACCAAGAAGGCAGCAGTTTTAACAGCGTAAATACGCAATGGGAGGATAGAATTGCCACAAATGGCAAGGGAAATGTAGCAGGTTTGGAGCTATTGGCGCGCAAAGACTACGGGCAACTCACAGGTTGGGCAAGTTATACGCTCTCTTTCAATCGCAAGCAATTTGCGGATATCAATGGCGGCAAAAGTTATTGGGACACCTACGACCGCCGTCATAATGTGAATGTTGTGGCAAATTATCAGTTTTCGCCGCGTCTGCAACTTTCTGCAAATTGGACGTTTTCCACAGGTCGCCCCGTTGCGATTGCAGACCTCAACTATACAAGTGCGCAGTCGGTCGGGAGTTTATCGGGAGGGGGAAGTAAACCTTATGAGTTTGGTTTTGTCAATGCCCAATATTTTTCGCAAAAAAATAACCAAAGAATGTTGGCATACCACCGTTTAGATATAGGCTTGCAACTCATCAAAGCCAAAACACGTGGCACACGTACCTGGAGTTTTGGGCTTTATAATGCCTACAACCGCCTGAATCCTATGTTTTATTACTACAAAACAGAGGGGACAAAGATTAAGTTATATGGACTAACTTTGTTTCCTATTTTGCCGAGTGTGAGTTATACGAGGACTTTTTGAGGGGTTTTATTTACCGCAAAGAACGCAAAGGAACCGCAAAGAACGCAAGGAATCGTTAAAAATTATATTAGAGTGGCGCACTTTTGACAAGTGCGCCACCCTTTTAGCTCACATTCCCATCAGCACCCTTTTAATACTATCCCTCAAATACGTCCTGCCCTCTCCACCTTCCACAAAAGGCAAAGGAATCAACTCATCTGCCTCCACTTTTTGCGAATGTTTGGCAGGCAGCCATATCTCATACGTTTTGCCGTCTTGAGCGTCCAATCTGTCGCCCACCATCCAAGGATTCAGGATTTTGAGGGTTTTGTAATCCACTTGACATTCCTCTGCAAATGCCTTCAAATCCCGAATGTGGAAATCCACTTTTTGCACCTGATGCGGAATAGGCTGATATCTGCCTCCGCCACCAATGCCATAACTCTTTGCGTTTTCCATCAAAATTTTGATAGACATAATCCGATAAACATAAGCCCCCGTTTCGGGATTGAGATTGAGTTGATAATAGTCTTTTTTGCCTTGTGAAACCACATTTGCCTGCAATGCCCCTATTCCCATGTTATATGCAGCAGCAGCCATAGACCACCTGCCCATATTTGAGTATAAATTGCGGAGATAACGGCAGGCTGCATCAGCCGATTTTTGAGGGTGAAAACGCTCATCTACCGTATAAGACACTTCTAAGCCATAATCTCTTGCCGTTTCTTCCATAAATTGGAAAAACCCTTTTGCCCCTGCCGAAGAAGTCAGATTGGCAAAACCACTTTCGGCTGCGGGCAGATAAAACAAATCCGCATGTAAGCCATTGCGTTTCATGGCATTACGAATTTCCGATTTATAACGATTGCTGATTCCCAAAAAGTAGCTTATCAAGCCTTTCGCGCCCAAATAGCGGGTAAATTCCTGATTGAAACGGCGCGCAACTTCTACATTTTCTATAGGCACACGTTCCCCACAAAAAGTCGCAAATTTGGGCAGAGCAGGAAAATTTTTCTGTACCTCGGCGATGGCTTTTTCGATGATTGCAAGGCTATCCGAGATTTCCTTTTTGCGTTTCATAATGGCAACATTATTTGCCCTTGACACAGGGGTAGGCATAGCAGCAGCAGGTTTGCTTTTGGAAACGATGCTTTTACGCACACTATCAGGCAATTCCTTTGCAGCTTTTGGCTTGCTAAACGTAAATTTATAGGGCTGTTTAGGGGGAATCGTATCTCCTTGCAAGTTTTTGGCTTGCGCAGAAGTGAAAATAGTTAGTAGAAAAATAGGAATTAAAAAATAGCGTAAACTCATTATTAAAATATTGGAAAATGGTACGGAAGGTAAATATCATTTTTACCTAAGCAATAATATTACCAAAGTTTCTTTTTGGGAAAGAAAATTATTTCGCAAAAATAAGTATTTTTTGGAATAAAATATTTTTTTTGTTTAGTCCTCTATGTAAATCGGGCTGTTTACCTAAAAAAAGCCGCTATTGGGCAAAACACCCAATAGCGGCAGACTGCCTTCGCTGCGTCTTCCTTATTCCACCATCAATTTCACAAAAGCCTTGCCTTTTGACGTTTCTGCCGAAAGCATATACACGCCAGAAGAAAGGTTTTTGAGCGATATATTTTCATTGAGAGAAGTTATATTCGCTTTTTTACTGCTAAATACTTGTTTTCCCGTCAAATCTGTGATATATACATTCACATTATCTGCATTAAATAATTGCAATTTTAAGGTAAATTCGCCTTTATTAGGATTTGGAAAAGCCTCCAACACATTGATACCTGCTTGTGCAAAATCTATAGCCAACAAATTATCTACTACAACCGTTGCTGTTTTCGTACAACCACTTGCATCTGTTACCGTTACCGTATAAGTACCCGGTGCAAGCCCATTTATGGTTGCCGTAACCAAAGCATTGTTCCAAGAATACGTGTAAGGCGAAACTCCGCCAGAAGGGGTAGCCGTAGCAGAACCATTTGAACCTGTAGAACCTACCGAAGAAGTAGCTACACTGATGGCAGAAGGCTCTGTGATAATAACAGATGCGGTTTTGGTACAACCATTTCCGTCTGTTACCGTTACCGTATAATTCCCCGCTGTAAGCCCTGTTGCATTTGCCCCAGACTGCGCATTGCTCCAAGCGTAGGTAAGATTTCCTGTTCCACCTGCCCCAGTAGCCGCAGCCGAGCCTGTTGTTCCGCCATTACATAGCACATTTGAACCCGTAGCAGCCACATTCAAGACATTCGGCATAGTAACTGTAACGCTTGCCGAAGAAACACAGCCCAAAGCATCTTTTATATTTACGATATAAGTTCCTGATAAAGAGACTACTGCCACTTGCGAATATTGTACAGGAGCGGTATTCCACGTATAAGTGTAAGGCGATTGCCCACCTGTAGCCTGTGCCGTAACCGTTCCCCCATTTCCAGCACAAGCCGGATTTTGAGCCGTAGCTGTAGCAGTAGGCGCGTTAGGATTCGTAACAGTCCCTGTCGCTGTTGTTATACAATTCCCTGCATCTCTGATAGTTACGGTGTAAATCCCTGCTGCCAAGTTCGATAAAGTAGCAGTATTCTGACCCGTTCCCCAAGTATAAAAATAAGGAGCTGTTCCCCCACCAGCTGCAGCTGTAGCCGTTCCCAAAGCCTGTCCACACCCTGTACTTGTCGCATTTACCGTAGCAGCAAAGTTAGCAGAAGTACAAGCAAAATTAGGGCGAATGACAAACGCACGTCTTACGGGTACTCCCCCAGATTGCAACAAGCCTAAGTCTATCCAAGCAAGCGCATTGTTGAAAACCACCGATTTTGCAAAAATCTTGTTAGGCGCATATATGTCTAAGGTCGTAGCAAGCCCTGCAAGGCTATCTCCTTCATTTACACACACAAAAAAGAAGCCGCCAGGTAAGCTAAGCGGACCACTTGCAAGCGGCAAAGTAAGTACTACTCCGCTATCTTGGTCAGTTTGTGTAAAGGTATAATTCGCAGTAGAAGCCAGCAAACTTGCCCCGGGCGCAGTTGCACTTGCATTATACACACTCATAGAAACATGGTCTCCTGCACTCGGTCCAGAGAAATACCCCGTAATACTCGTCAATTTGCCTGTATAAGCCAAAGGATAAATGTGTCCAAAAGCCGACTGATTTGCCGAGCCTCCGCCTATGCCTAATCCGCCAATAATGGGTCCAAATGAAGCATAATCTCTCGCAAAAACGGAGTCATTGACCAATACATAAGCGGCAGTAGAGTCATTATTGGGGTTAGAATCCCCAGCAGCCGAAACCTTGTTAATAGCAGTATAAAAATCTTTTGCAGGAGCAGTCCAAGGACCTACATTGTAAATTTGCGAAGCATTTGCCACCAAATTTGTCGTAGGCGTAGTATAGGTATTTATAACTGCTCCAGCGCCATTATATACTTTTACGGTTTTGGAAATGCCTGATACAGTTGTATTTCCTACATTTTTCACTTTTCCTGCAAAAGTAACCCCTGTATTTTGCACCCAAGGCCACAAAGTTAAGCCATTTGCAGGGTCGATACTATCTGCTTTCACATCTGTAATGTTGCTCGAAATAAAATTCAATTCATAGCCAATCATTTTGATGCCTTGGTCAACGCCAATGAGCGAGCGAAAAGCATAGCCCGGAAGCTGCGCAATCGTCAAACCTCCTGCAAGTCCTGTTGTATCGTTTACCAACAAATCGGCATTGACATTGCGCGTAACCCCTGTAAAATTTCCCGCAGGAAGTTGAACCTGTGCAATCGTGGCTCTGCTCAAACCGCCTAAAGGGTCTGTTTGCGTAAAAAGCCACAAGTAAGGTCCTCCTGGACTTGTACCGTCATACGCTCCCCCATACATACCACTCAAGGCGTGCGTCGCAGCCGTAATCGTGGTGAGCAAAGGAGCCGCACCCGCAGCAGGAATGCTTACTTTCACAATATCTGTGTTGTAATTTCCCCACCAGATACCGGGCGTTGCGCTGTTGTCATACGTCACAAAACGCGCAGCAGCAGCTACGGTAAATGAACCAGTGATAGTAGAAGTTGCAATTCCAATTTTGGTAATAGTTGTGGAATTATTCGCTGTATAGACCGTTGTCCCGTCAGTAGTCATACCCCTTACAGGACCTATTCCTACAATATGGAGTACCCCCTGAAATACGCCAGAGGCATCATATACCAAAAGGGTGTCTATGCCATTCCATTTAGACACCCACATTTCTGTCCCTGTCCAAACTACCCCTGCTTGCGATTGATAGCCCGAAGCCGTTGTGATGTCATACTGAAATTGAATGTCCCACATAGCTTGTGTGTTCATTCCGCCGCCAGGATTGATGTTTTTTGCCATAGAAGCCAAAAAATTGGCGGGCAAATCGGTTTTGTCTGTAAAGTTTTTGCGTCCAGCATAATCTGGTTTTGTGAGCTTTTGCGTAGGAATTGCCGCTTTTGCTGCGCCAATGGGCATTTGTGCCATTGCCGAAAAGCCCAAAAGAGATAGAAACAAGCAAATGAAAATACGTTGGATATGTAGTATCATACTTCGTAAAAAAATAAATAATGAAAGTAAATTGTTTTTCTTTGCAAGTATAACGGTTTTTTTTAGATAAAAGATGTTTTTTTTCTTTTTTGGAAAAATAAGCGAATAAGTCGCAGTTAATTAGATAATGGCATTAAGACCCATTTACGTTTAATAGGTTGGCACATCTTTGAAAGGTGCGCCAACCTATTAAACGTATTTTTGCATAAACGAATAAAAAAACGTATTTTTGCATTTTATTTACACAAACCTACATACAATAGTCATTATTTTAAGAATATTAAAGACATAAGTCGTTTTTTTTCGTATAAATAAAACTTGTATAACTTTCATTTTTCATTTCAAAATCCATGCATAAATTCATTTTTTCACTATTTTTAACGGCTACTTGTTCTCTCTCCGCCCAAAACGGAAATGGAGGCGTAGGCATTTCTTTTGACAAACCTGCGGAAGCACCTGCAAAAGAGGAAGTAAAGCCTCAAAATCATGACGATTCGCCCAAAGGCGTAGAGACCGAAGGCATGAAATTCTTTCATGGAACTTTAGAAGAAGCCCAAAAAGAGGCAGATAAAACCAACAAATTACTGTTTGTAGATGGCTACACTTCTTGGTGTGGTCCTTGCAAAAAAATGTCTGCCGAAACCTTTGTGGACAAAAAGGTAGGCGACTTTTTCAACAAGCATTTTGTCAATTATAAATTGGATATGGAAAAAGGCGAAGGTCCCGATTTTGCAGGAAAATATGGCGTAAATGCCTATCCTACCATGTTATTTCTCAATCCAAAAGGAGATGAAGTGCATAGAATTTTGGGATTTCGAGCGTCCGAACCTTTTTTGCAAGAAGGCTTAAAGGCAATTGACCCTACGGGAAATATGGCTTTGATGAAAAGTGACATAGAAGCGGGCAAAGCAAAACCAGAAACTTTGCTGAATTATGCCCTCAAACAAGCCGAAACGGGCATGGATTATGAGGAGATTGCCAAAAAATATTTTGCAACACAGACAGAAACAGATTTACTTTCAGACAAAAATTGGAATGCCATTAATAATTTAACAGATGACATAAGAAGCCGAGAATTTCAGTTTTTGCTGACGAAAAAAGCCGACTTTGTGAAAAAATATGGCATTTTGAAGGTAGAGGAAAAACTCATGAAAATGTGTATGCGCACTGCAAAAACGGCAGAACGTTTTGATGACGCTGATACGTATATGTTGGCAGTAGAAACGGCACGCAAATCTATTGCAGACAATGGCAAAACGGCGGATATGCTCGAAATCGCCCATTTTTCTGCGAAAGAAGATTGGATTAGCTACGCAGATAAGGTTTCGGCTTTGATGAAAAAAAATAAAATAACTGATGCAGTTGTCTTGAATGATTATGCGTGGGCTTTTTATCAGCATATAACAGACAAAAATCGCCTTGCAGAAGCCATAAAATGGACAAAGCAATCTATGGCACTTGATAATCAATATTATAACAATGATACTATGGCGGCACTTTTGTTCAAAATAGGACAAATGGATGAGGCAAAAAAATATGCAAATAAGGCAATTCATATTGCGCAACAAAATAGCGAAGAATACGAATCGACCCAAAAATTGCTGGAGCAGATTGAAATGGCACAAAAATAAGGCGGAATTTCACGCAGATTTTCGCAGATGAAAGCAGATTTCGCAGATATAGGGTACAAAAATTGTCAATTAGTTATGCTATTTTTCATTTCTTAAACTTTCATTTACTTGCTAAATATTTTTATCATTTATAAAATTTCATGAAAAAAACGGGGTTAATCATTGGCTTACTCGGAATATATATGTCCATTTATGCCGACACACAACGAATGTGGATATTTCTTTCCGATAAAGGGGAAAATGTTCAAAAAAGACTTTCAAAACCTTCTGCCTTTTTGAGCAAAGCCTCTCTCGCCCTCAAAAAAGAAAAAGGAATCGTCCTCAATGCGCAAGACCTTCCTGTATGGCAGTCATACATAGGAGCTTTGGCGGGCTACGACTGCAAAGTACTTTCTACTTCCAAATGGCTCAATGCCGTTGCAGTCGATATTCCCGATAATTGCATAGAAGAAGTAAGAGACCTTTGTTTTGTTACAGGCTTGACTGTTGTACAAAAATTCAAAGTGGCGCGCGAAGGCGTAGAAAAAGAAGTGGAAGGGGCAAAATATGTGAAAATGAACAGCCAATATGTGCAAGGTGATGCCTTTGATTATGGAGATGCAAAAGAGCAGGCAGAAATGTTGAACGTCCCTGCTTTGCACAAAAGAGGCATTACAGGACGTGGCGTGAGAATCGCTGTGTTTGATGCGGGCTTTGAAGGGGTGGATACGATTGATGTTTTCGACTCTTTGTGGATTCAAAAAAGGGTCATTGCCTGGTACGATTTTGTGGACAATGACAAAACTTTGTTCAGAAATGACAATCATGGCACGAATGTACTTTCTTGTATTGCGGCAAATCAGCCGGGCAAAATGGTCGGAATTGCGCCGCATGTAAGCGTTATTTTGGGCAGAACAGAAGATTCTGATTCTGAAACGAATAGAGAGGAACACAACTGGGTGCGTGCGATGGAATGGGCAGATTCGATTGGGGTGGACATTATTCACTCCTCTTTGGGCTACACCAATTTTGATGACAAAGTGAGTTCCTACAAATATGCGGATATGAATGGCAATACGGCTATTTCGAGTCGTGCGGCAGACGCAGCAGCAGCAAGAGGCATTGTAGTAACCCTAAGTGCGGGAAATGAGGGTGATGACCCTTGGCGGCATATCGCGGCACCGAGTGATGCCGATAGCGTGTTATGTGTGGGAGCCGTAGGCAGAAATGGCAAAAGAGCTAGTTTTTCTTCTATGGGGCCTTCATCAGATGGGCAAGTCAAACCTGATGTAATGGCGATTGGCAAAGGCACGACCGTTGCTGCACCCGGCAATTACATAACTACGAGTAATGGAACGTCTTTTTCGGGTCCGATTATGGGCGGTTTTATGGCTTTGCTCAAACAAGCGCATCCTAAGCGCAAAAACATGGAATTGATTCAGGCTACTCGTCTCAGTGGAGACCAATATAATTTTCCAGATTCGCTCTATGGCTATGGGATTCCCAATATTTGGATAGCCGATTCTTTGCTCAAAAACGTAAAAAATCTTGCTACGGTAAAAATGCCGGGTACAGAGCTGCCAAAACGGGGCGAAAAACCTAAAATGGCGGTTGTGGAAAAAAAGGTAGAAATGACCAAAAATCCCAAAACAGGAGTAGGCGTAGAAGGCAATAAATTGGTGGTAAAATCTACGTCATTTATCATAAAAGCAGAGATTCGCAAAGACGATATGCGGGTTATTTTGCCTAAAGCGGCTTACAAAGTCAATGAAAAAGATGCCACTTTTGATATTCATAGTTTGGTAAAAGGGGAGCATTATTTGTACATCAAAACAGATAGCTACGAGGAGTATATAAAATTTGAGAAAAAATAAGGTATAGAGTGGCTCACTTTTCAAAAGTGAGCCACTCTCGCTCCCCTTATTTTTTCTTCTTAGCAACTACCTTTGTAGGAGAAGCAACAGCAGGTTTCGCATGTTTTGCCTTAAAATCTGCTATTTTCGCATCATTTGCTTTGTTACTTTCCATGATAGTACCCTCTTCGGTTTTCATTTCTGCCTCTTGCGCATCTGCCTTTTCCCCGTCAAGTTCCTTTTTCTGATAGCTTGCCGCCATTTCTCCATGTTTTTTGACCAAAGCCTCATGTTGCCCCAAAACGGTAGCCTGTTGTTTGAGCAAGCCAGAAAGCTCAGCATCTGCCGCAGCATCGATTTGCTTGGCTGCAAGCATTGCTTTTTGTTCGTCCATCGCTTTTTGGTGAGAGCTTGCTAAGGTTTGATGCGCTGCATCAAACATAGATTGCGTGGTAAGCATGGCTTTATGCTTTTCCTCGTCAAATTTTTTGCCGCAGCCCATAGCCAAAATAGCCATGATGCTCAAAACTGATACATACATTTTCAGTTGTTTCATTTGATTAGATGTTAATAAATGGTTTATGAGAAAAATAGTAAAACACTATATTGCGCAAAGCTACACGACTTTTTTGGATTGGCAAATAGTTTGGGCAAGAAAAAGAAAAAAAAAGTCAAAACCTAAGATTTAGCCCTATTCCTACTTTTGGCAGGCTACTCGCAGTTGTTTGCATCAAAGTGGGCGCAATTTGCCAAGAAAGGTCTTCCTCCACCTCAAAATATTTGAGATGCGCATTTGTGTATGCCTCAATCACTTGCAAAGCATAAAAGGCTGCAACAAAAATAACACTTTGGTCGCGCGTCCTTCTATAACTGTCTCGCAAAGCGCGATATCCTTCCTTCACATTTTGCACTTTTATAGTAGGAATCGTGGCAGGATTAGTCGTAGAGTCGCCATCTGTGGAATAGCGATAAGCCGTTTGATAGGTTTTATACTTTTGATGATTGAAATAAAACCAGTAGCCTAAACCGCCCAATCCAGCATAGACAATCGGAATTTTCCAGTAGCTGCGATTGTATGCCTGCCCCCACCCAGGCAAAAGCAAAGCTCTTTTATAGGCAACATTTGGGTCTTGCCGATTCGTATCCAAAGGCATTAAAATAGTGCTTATCGGCTTCGGTAGTTCTTGCAAAAAACGGACATATACTTTTTTTTCCCACCTTTGTGCAGCATCAGTTGTGGGAGGGAACTCCCATTTTTTGCGAGGCAAAGAAAGAGAATCTTTGGGAAGGCTATCATTTTGGGCAATTGGGGTTGAAAGACCACTTTTTCCGCCTTTCATGGCAGGAATGAGGGAGTCCTTTAATGTTACAGATTGCAAAGAATCTGGCACAAGCTTTTTTCCGCCTTTGGAGGGAAGGGGGAGGCTGTCATTTTGGGCATCGACAATGATTACCCAAAAAAATAGGAATAAAGATAGGTTTATTTTTAGCAAATTTCGCCCAAAATTTCTCATACATCTAACATTTCTATCATTCTATTGAGGTCGTCTGTAGATTGAAAAGCAATCCGAATCTCCCCTTTTCCATTGTCCGAAGGAGTTAAGACTACTTTATTGCCAAATTTCGTTTCCAACTTGTCTTGCAAATCTTTGAGCAAAATGTTATATTGCGTATCCTCCGCTTTTTTTGCGGGCTTGTTCGTTTCTTTTTTGTCTTTATTGAGAAAAAGATTCCGCACCAACTCTTCGGTTTGACGCACATTCAAGCCTTTTTCTACAATGACTTTGAAAATTGTAAGTTGGTCTATAGGATTCTCAATGGTTATCAAGGGTTTTGCATGTCCCATAGAAATCAAAGCATCACGCAAGCCTATCTGAATTTCTGGGGGAAGCTTGAGTAGTCGCACAAAATTTGCGACAGTTGCACGATTTTTACCCACTTTTTCGCCCAATTCTTCTTGTTTCAAGCCCAATTCCTCCATCATTCTTTTATAAGAAATAGCAATCTCCACAGGGTTCAAATCCTGCCGTTGAATATTCTCAATCAACGCCATTTCCATCATCTGCTCGTCATCTGCGGTACGAATATAAGCAGGAATTTCTATTAAATCCGCTATTTTAGCCGCACGCAAACGCCTTTCCCCCGCAATGAGTTGATACTGGTTTTCTGCCAACCTGCGCACTGTTATAGGCTGAATAATGCCATGCACTCGAATCGAAGCCGCCAATTCCGCCAAAGCCTCCGCATCAAATTCGGTACGTGGCTGAAAAGGATTCGTTTCTATCTGCGCAAGCGGCAATAAATTCGTATTTATAACGGTTTTTACCGTTTCTTCGTGTTTGTATATATCACCACCTGTCAAAATGGCACTCAAACCACGCCCAAGCCCGCCTTGTCTTTTTGGATTCATAATATCAGTTAGCAGATATCAGTTAGCAGTGAACAGCTAATTGATGGTTGTAGAAAAGTTATAATTGTTTATTTGTTTTTATGATGTTCCAATATTTCTCTTACTTGAGTTTCAGAAAGCTCTGTCAAGTCAGCGATTTCGGTTATATCTTTGCCTTTTGAGTCTAAACGCAAGACAAATTCTATATCTTTTTCTGCTTTTCCTTCTGCTTTTCCTTTTGCTTTCCCTTCTGCTATCCCTTGACGAAGCCCTTGATGAATCCCTTGCGCAAGCCCTCTTTCCAATACGCCCTTCTCATAACGCAATACCCTTTCCCACATTTCGGCTTCACTCGTTACATACGTCCAATCTTCGGGCGGCAGGTTTTCTTTGTTGAGGCGATGCATCATTTCCCCAAAAATCTCATCTTTTTCATACAGAGCGAACTCATCTTTTGTATTCTGGTCATTTTTTGTTTTTTCGGCAAATTCAAACCAGCGAAAATAGTTAGAAAGTTTGTGGTTTTTGACTATATTTTTCTGAAAAAGATAAATAAGTTGGTTCTTTTGCAAAAAATCCATCTCTTTTGTTTTGTTGTCCAAAAGGCTTAACACTTGACCTCTTTTTTCCAAAAGTACCTTAATATCAGGGTTTTTCCAAAGAAAATCGTCTTTTATAAAATCTGCTACCATTTGCGGACTCAACATATAAGCCACATAATCTTCGGTAAAGTCCAACATATCTTCTGCCATCCATACCAATGTGATGACAGGCTCCAAGGTGCTATAATCGCGGATTTTACGTTCTTTGCCATCTACTACTTGAATGCTTTTGTAGGGCAAATTTTCTAACTGCAAGGCAGAATTGAGCGTGTGATAAATGTAAAAACGTTTTACAATATCTGGCTTATACCATTGCTGCATGTCTATAATGACATAATTCCCGTCAATTTTGCAGCGATAGTCAAATTCCACCTGAGTGGCGGCATCTGTGATTTTATGTTTTACCGGAAATTCTGTAATTTCTTGGATTTTTACACCCAAAAAATCCTCTAAGAATTGCTTGGCAATCCGAAGTTCCGAAAAAACCTTTTTGAAAAATCGGTCGTAATTTAAGGGAGCTAAATACATCTGAAATTGAAAATTGAAAATGAAGAATTGAAAATGAAGAAATGAGAAATAATATCTACCTTATCTTATTTTCTATCTTGTTTATCGTGTAAATCTTGTCCCAAATAGAAACTTGTCATCTGTGAGACAAAGGTACTATTTTTTCCCAAAAGTAAAGTCATTACTGCCAAGATTCCGAAAAAACGTGTAGGTTTTGGGCTTATTCGATTTTCAAAGACTCAAAAAAATGCTTGTATTTCTCTTCCTCATAGATTTTGTAAGGGTGCGCAATCATGATTTGTATCTGCAAACCGCCTTTTTGAAAGGCTTCATATTCGTAAGCAATGCCTTTAGTTTTGTCTAAAAATTGCCCTCTCATACCATTATAAATACCTGATTTTACGGATTCTGATTTTATCAAAGCAGAATGAGAAGACTCCTCAAAGGTCAGAAAAGTTGTTTGTACAAGGGCTTCTTCGCCCACATCTGCCAGCACTTTGTCATGAAAAGTACAGTTGAGCATATAAGTCGTCTTTTTGGCTGTGTCTCTTGCCGAAACATACCACGTGCGCCCGCGTGTCTGCGACTCTTTCATCAGCTCATATTCCACAGGAAAGGAGATTCGGAGGCGCGACCCATTTTCCGTCTGCAAAAAGGGATACCAAGTATCTTCTGCCGCTTTTTTGTCCTTTTTCTTTTGGGCAAAAAGGCAGATACAGAACAATAAACAAAGTGTTATGAGGACGCTTTTTTTCATAATAATCATACTAAATGATTGACAATATATTGTAAAACGCCCAGCAACTTTGGCAAATCGCTTAGATAATAGCGTTTTGTATCAACTTGAACTATATTTTTTTCTAATTTGAGAAACAACCATTCCGAACCTATTGTAACACAGCCCCAAACGACTTCTACGGGTTTTGCATGTTTTTCATTAAAAATGCGCGCCCCTTCCATTTGTGCCATACATTGCGGCAGGGCTTTTTTGAGGTCTTGGTCTTTTGCTTCTATCATGCAAAAAATAGGCGTATCTAAGTCATATTTTTGCTCGCCATAGCCCAAAATAAAATCACATTCGCCTGTCAATTCTTTTTGACTATCTGCTTCAAAATCTGCTCCCGAATAAATCGAAAATGTATGCGGGTTTTGATTTTGCAGTTCCATCAAAATAGGGCAGACAATGGTCTCAGAACGGGATTTTTCGCTAAAAAAAGCGATATTTTCTCCCATTTTTAAGGTAGTTGTCAGCCATTCGCTTGGCATAAAGGGCGTGATATCAGGAAATAAAGCCTCGTATTTGTCGCTTATTCCTAATTCTTCGCGGATTCTCAAAAAAGTGAATTTGCTATATGCCATGTTTTTAGAATAATAATAAATTATTGATGATTAATAACTTACCTCAACTATCAACTATCAACTATCAACTATCAACTATCAACTATCAACTATCAACTATCAACTATCAATTTTATAGTAATCAATAATCGCTTGAAATACCCCCAGAAGCTGGTCAATTTCTCCCAAATAATACTTGTTTTCGTCAATATATACCTTATCCGAATATTGGATAAACTGCCAAATGTCGCCTGTAGTTGTGCAGCCGTACAATATATCTGTTGTATGCCCTTTTCTTTCATTGTATTTTTTTGCCCCTACCAACTGTGCGGCACATTGTCGAAGCCCTTCGTCCAAGTCATTGCGTTTTGCCTCCACAATATGAAAAATAGGAACGCTTATATCATAAGATTTTGTGTCTTTGGTTAGGATAAAATCACATTCTCCCTGCAAGCCAACCTCTTTGTCGCCTATCAGAGTGTCGCCTGAATAGATAGTAAAAAATTTGTCATTTTGCCTTCGCAGTTCTTTGAGGATAGGCACAACAATCCATTCGCTTCGGGCTTTTTCGCTTTTGATGGGCATTTCTTTACTTTCTGCAAGTTCGGTTTGCAGCCTTTGACTTGGGGAAATTCTTTGCGCAGCAAACTTAAGCACTTTTCTTTCGTGCTTTACCCCAAATTTTTCTTCTAAATCGGATAACGTAAAATCTGAATATGCCATAAGTAGTTGAAAGTTAGGAATGAAAATTGAATAAAGTAACAATTTTATAGTCCCGTAGGGACGGCGATATTTATAGAAAAAACATGCCACAACCCCTCCCTCTTTTTTTTAGCGTTTGCACGAGAAACGCAATAAATTGGGGGGGAAATACCATTTTCTATAAATATTTCGTGCCTACGGCACTAAGAAATCCCCAAAATGAAATTGTTATGTTATTTATT
>JAYUZN010000116.1:0-4798 GCA_043751755.1 Bacteroidota bacterium
AATAGACAGATATTGTTGCGTAAGTTGGCGAAATACAAAGTTGAGGGTACGGCTATAGTTGATGTTTTTCAATCTACGAACCGTTACATTTCTATGCTCTTCGCGGTAACTTTCCGTACTTGTGGTATTGATTTCCACTTGTCTATGCGCCGAACTTTCTGACACCGTTCTATCTACCGCATTTTGAAGCTGATTGTTGAGCTGTTCGCGCATAGAATTGAAGGTATTTGTATGTCCCGCTTCGGTCATTACGCCGCTTGTGGTACTGCCCAAATTGTTGAAACTAGTACTGCTTCCCCCCGAATTGCTTCCGCCGCCACCGCCACTAATGTTGCCACCAATCGGAAATCCAGGGAAACCAATCGTTAAGCCGCCGCCCATATTCCAGTTGCTTGAATGCTCACTATTCGTAGTGCCACCCGAAGAATAGCCCGTATTTGTATTGCTATTTGCCCCTGACAAAAGGCTATCTGTATTGCCATTTTCTTCGCCTACCCTTGTGCCACTTTCTTGTTGTAGGCTGTGTTCTAAGGCTTTTGAGCTATTTTCGGTAAAAGAATCCAATACATTTTCGGATTTTGTCTTAGTCGTTTCGATTTCTGTATAAGATTCCACCGTAACATCTGTTTCTTCGCCTGGCAATAAGCTAAAAGTGCCGACCGTTTTGGAAGCCCCATAATCTCCCAAGAAGTTGGCAACTTTATACACTTCGACCATCATGAGTTGTGGCACAGGATTTTTGGGTTCGCGCAAGTAGTCCAAGTCTATTTGCCCTGCAAAATTGCGGTGTACCACAGGTATCAAGCCCTCTGATATATACGTAGCCAATTGATAGGGATTCGACCATTGCTGCGAAAGGGGGCTGCCATTTACTGCGACCATTTTCACAGGACGAGCTGCTTTGTAAGGCTCGTAAGGTTCAGTTGGTGCGGAGTTGAAATTGCCTATCATTTCTTTGTGCGGCTTTCCGGGCGGCTGAAGTTCGGGTGCTTCAAAAGGAATGACAATGCCTTTGAGCAAATTTTGATTGAGAAAAAGCCCATGTTTTCCTCTTCCTCCTCTAAAAATGTCAAAGACCTCGTTGAGAATTTCGTAATAAGAGAGCGACTTTGCGCGCGCCCAAATTCCAAGGTCTCTTTTTTGTCGCGTAAATTCCTTGAATTTTTCTACAGGAATGTACAAAGGAAACCCTCCTTTGACTTCAAAAGTCGTAGTAGAAGGCAGGTTATAGTTAATGACAGGGGCGTTGCCGCCGCCGAATGTCATCAAAGGCTGGGCAGGGGAGCAGGAATAAGGCGTGGATATTACGAAACTCGGAATACCCCCCCCCCGTTTGTTACAGGATTTGAACTAATTGGCATATTTTGGAAATAATAGTGAATAACTTAGGTTTGTTTTGGCAAAGATAAATGCTTTTTCAATACAAGATATTAGCATGTTATTAGAAATGTATTAGAAAAAATTAATTTTTTGCTTTGTTAGTCCGCAAAAAGCAAGCGTTTTTTGAAAAATAGTTTACTTTTTGTTATTTTTCAGGACTACGCACAAGCCCTGCGCCACAGGCAAGAAGTCCTGAAAAACGGAAGTTAGAATCAGCATTGGGCGGGCGCACACGCTTTTTAGTCCTGAAAAACGGGGAAGTCCTGAAAAACAGAAGAAGTCCTGAAAAACGGAAAAACATATTGTCTTTTATTTCCCTATTTTAGATTGTTCACAAAAATGCCTTAATTCTTTGTAATTGGAATATATTGTTACATAATAAACAGGCTCTTCAAATGCACCTTTGTGAGACTGGATAAAAGCTGGTATTTCTTTCCCTTTAAGCACAATCATTGTATCATTAGGGATATCTGGCAATGTAATTAATCTTGTATAACAAACTACTCTATAGGACAGTGTAGCGTTTTCCATTTCACAGCTCATAAATGCTAAAGTATTGTGCTTACAAGTTAGACGCATTTCCTGAATAGCAGACTTTTTTTCGATTGTTTTAAGGAAGCGAGAAACGGGATTCCTTAAAAAAAGGAGATAATTTATCTCGTTACAGGCACGAAAAACAGGAGACATTTGCCTTACTTTGGGACAAAATATAACATTATAGCTGGTATCCAATGGATTCAGCCCCAAAGGGTCTTCTATTGGCATAGGCTCATTGAGCGAATAACTATACTTGATAGTGTCTTTTTGTAATACACTTAGCCCATAACATGGCTGTGTTAAAATAAAGTCAAAATCTTGGGCAGTAATATGGCGGAAATGTTCTCTATGATGAAAATAGTTTGTATCTGCTGGAAATTTATTGTTATGCGGAATAAAAGAAACCCATACATTTACGGCAGAATCTTGCCCAAAGATAAAGGAGATATGATTATAATCTGCTTCGTGATAATTGTGCCGCCATATAGCATGTGTTTCCTCCAACAGAAAAACCGTATCTGTTGGCACTGCATTGAAATGTTGGCACAAGGTATTCAATGGTTTTTGAAGAAAAGAAAGGTAGTTAGAATATGGATGCCTTTTTTCTTGCTGCGAAAAGTGAATAAAGGTATCTCTACAAGCAGTGATATCCACACTATTTTCTCGCCTTTTTTCAGGATCATTGTTGGGTTTACAAGCGAGAAATAGCAAACATACTACAAAAAATTTATACATAATTTTCGGTGTATCTTATTTTCGCTGAGTAAGCCCCTGTTTCATAATTGTTATTTTTTCCTGCTGAAAATCTTTTTCACTTATCTTTTTCGCTTTGAGTGCTTTTAGCACATCTTTATAGGTTATCTTTTCCCAAGTATGTTTTTTAGCTTCTTTTTTCACTAATATATACAAACTTAATCCACTATCTACTATTCTTCCTGTAGGAGAAATATCTGTGGCATCAATTGTTATGGCTGTTATGATAGAATAAGCATATTTTGTTATTACATCTTTTATTTTATTCTGTTCATTATTTTTCTTTGCTTCAGCCCTTATTTGCTTACTATAATACATATCATCTTCGCGAGAATCAAGTCCTATGTTTAGGGTAGTTCCGAAATAATTATCAAAAGATAGTACAAGACTACTTAAATAAGCTATTTCCCGTTCTTTGCTTTTACCATCTTTTTCATCCAGATATGTATCTCTACATTTGGCTTTAATATGCTCATTTGACCATTTTTCATATTTATCTATATCTTCTGTAACTATAGCAAAACGCATACCTTCGCTATTTTCTAATACAGAATAAAAGCGTTGGTCCCCAAATTTTCGAATATCTTCTACCAACAAATTAGGTACCAATATATCTGCTCCGCTAAAAGAGTCTGAATCACCTGGATGTGTGTGAAACATCAGATAAATACAAGCATTTTGTTGAGTCAATAAATATTGCATTGGACCTACCAAATCTACACTATAAGTCCCTTCTTTTTGCCCAACAGCTCCTTTCATTGCAATATAATCTATGGTAGCTGGTAAACCCTTTATGAAATTGGGGGGATAAATATATTGCTTCCCTAATTTTGTAGCTCCGTTATTCTGAATAACTTTGTATTCGCCTCCATCTCCAAAATTTTCCCCGCAAATAAACCCATATTCACAAGATATAGGAGATTCAATGCCATTTATTACTATTTTTTGGTTTTTACCTTCTTTATTCATTTGCATCATAATTTTATCAAAGGTTACTGAATAATTGGATAAAACATCTTCTACTTTAGGTAGTGAATTGGACAAAGAGCTAAACGGACTTTGAATTGCTTTATTGTCCATAGCATGTTTTCTTGCGGTCTTCTCCCATATAGGTTTCTCCTGCTTCCACACAGGCTGAGGCAAAGGATGATAAGCCTTTCCATACATATAGGGTACTTCAAAGTTCTCCTCCGCCTCAAAAGGCATTTCTTTCTCACATTTGCATTTTTCCTCTTTAAATAAGTGGCTTTGCGGCTTTTCCTTTTTCCACCTATTTTGCAGATACGGTGGCTTGTTACTATCTGCCATAAAGTTCCGCAGATTCGCCTCATTGTCTTGCACAGAAGGTCTGTCGAAAACAGGCGCGTCAGGCGTGTGTACATAGGGATTTTGGTAGCCTTGAGAGTAGTCTTGAGGCGGGGAAAAAGAACCGCCATTGTCTTCGGGCGAGTCGTCATAGTTGCGAGACCAGGGATTCTTGGATTTGGGCTTTTTGTGCTTGTATTTGTCGGGTTTTGGCGCGTAAACACGCTTTCCACCTATGATTCTGAATAGAGACATAGTTGTATTTTGTTGGAAAATGAAAGTTTGGTATTTTTGTAAAGATGTCATTTCTCAAAGAAATGACATCTTTACAAAAATGCTTAGAATTTACGAAATAACCTGTGTTTGTGGCGTGTCGCAACAAGTGCCGAATACCTTTTTGTAAAACTCAGCCTTTTGCGTAGGGTCAGTTATGGCATCAAGAATCGCCATAGCTTGCTCGATTTTGAGGTTTTCGAGTTCTTGCGCCCGTTGTGCCAGCGTGATTTCGGCTTGCTGATTTTGGAGTTCCAAAAGTGCTTGTTGATTTTGCAGCCAAACCCTTTCATTTTCTTGTTCTGCTTCCACAGCAGAGGCATTTTGAAGGCGAGAATTGTAGCAGTCTAAGGCTTCACCTTGTCCCAAAAGTGCTTCTACAATTACGTGCTTCACAGGCAAAATGCGCTCTTTCACGTCTATTACCACGCCTTTGACTCTGATGCCTGACACTTCCATTTCTAAGGCAGGGTTTTTGTGCAGATAATGTTGTGTAAGCGTGCTGTTAGGGTCTTCAGAATTGCCGTTGCAGCAATTTATCAACTCTATC
>JAYUZN010000117.1:0-4482 GCA_043751755.1 Bacteroidota bacterium
GAACAATTGACATAAGACACTACTTTGTGGTCAGGATATTGGGCTTTGAAAGCCGCAAATTCCACAGGGGGGCAGCTATCCGAAAGGGAGCAACCAGCATTTAAGTCGGGCAAAAGCACTTTTTTGTGAGGATTGAGAATCTTTGCGGTTTCTGCCATAAAATGCACCCCTGCAAAGAGAATCATGTCAGCCTGTGTTTTTTCGGCAAACTGCGCAAGCCCCAAACTATCGCCAATATAGTCTGCAATGTCTTGAATATCAGAATCTTGATAATAATGCGCTAAAATAAGGACATTTTTTTCCTGTTTGAGTCGTTCTATTTCTGCAAATAAATCCAAACGTGGATTGACGGCTACGTCCAAAAAGCCTACGGCGGCTACTTGTTTGTGTTTTTCGTGTATATTCATGGCTAAGTTTCTCTGTTTTTGGGGAAAATTCAAAGCGCAAATATACGAAAAATAAAAGAATACGTAAATGAAAGTTGATATATAAGTAGTTGATAGTTGAAAATTGATAGTTGAAAGTTAAGATAAATACTTAATAACCATATATTTACTTCTTAAATATCTATTTAGATAATTACTCACTCGTACTTAAGCAATAAAAAGTAAAGGTGCTGAAAACGCTACAGGTTCTTTTTCGGCAGAAAAAGGGTGTCATTGCGAACTGAATTTTTTGTCGCACTGTGTAGGCATTGCGTTGCACTGTGGTACACTGAGCATAGCCAAACTATGCCGAAGTGAGCGTAGTCCTTGCAAACCCTGCCTGTGCGATACTTTGCCCGAAGGCAAACCATAAAAAGACAATCATTTTCATTCTTTGACAAATTTTTCGGTGTAAACATTCCCCTCTTTGTCCCTTATCTCCACAAAATACAAGCCTTTTGCCCAATCCTGCACACGCAAGATATGCGTAGTGCTGTTGAGAAGCGGCGTTTCGGCTATCATTTCTTGCCCTTGCATATCCCATATACGAAGGCTATGCAGGTCATTTTCTCCTTCAACCCAAAAATATAGCTCGTCTTTGACAGGATTGGGAGAGAAATATAAATGAGATATATTTCCTTTCTCAACTCCCGTAAACTGCCAATCGGGGTAGATTGTACCCACAGAAATACCATTTTTGATATAGCCGACTAAGCTTGTATCGCTTTGAGACCCCATTAAATTGGGACCAAATGAAAAGTTAAATTGCCGAGAATGTAGTAAGCCCAAGCCTTTACCGTACTTCATGCTGCTCTTTAGAACGGATTCAAAACAATTCCCTCCCCAAATGGTATCTGCCCCCATTCCTACTACGGGGTGGATAAACCCATACGGAAATGATTTGCTAAGGCAACTAAAAGTGCTGTCCCATTCTAACAAAGCATAGCCCCCCCAAGCGGTTGTATATTGACGAGGATAGCTATTGTAAGCTCGTGTATTTCCCGCATAAAAAAATAGCGTAGTATCTATAACAGAGAAGGTATAGGGTCCTGTCTGCCCTATTTTAGTTTGAATATTGCAATGAAAGTCATACTGCAAATTATTCAAACTGCTTACTTTGTTGGTAACCGTAGCTTTAATTTTTTGGTAGATATTGGTATAAAAACTACCCGGAAATCCTGTTCCTCCACCCATACCCATGTATGCGTTATAATAAAACACATCTCCCACCTCAAAATCAAATATTTCTTTATAATGAAAAATAGTATCGCCAAGGCTTCGGGTTTGAATGCCTGCCCATTCTACATACAAAGTGCTATCAAAGGTGGGAAAGCGCAATAGCCCAAAGTTTTTGGAAAGAAAAATACTGTCTCCTGTAGAAAGAAATATTTTTTTGACAGAATCACTTTGCCCAATGAGCTGCAAGGTATCTATTGCTACTACGGTAGCCGTTACATTGTTATTTGCTTCAAATAGCCAAGAATCATTCAGCTGCGCAAAGGGCTTAAAGAAATAACTCATCGTAGGACTTTGAAAAACCCAAGTACTGTCTGCTTGTTTGACGGCTTCTTTTTGGAGAAAATGAGGCAGATGATAAGCAAGCCCTTCCATACATTGATAATTTGGGCTTGTTGGAGAAAGAGGGTTCAAAAAGTGATTGGCTATCAAGTTCAAATAAAAAGTAGTATCCCCTTGATTGGTAGCGGTAAAATTGTTTACCCATACGGACTGTGTAATAAAAGGGCTATCTTTGTGTTTGAAATGAAAAATATCACTTCGAGTCAAAGGTTGCCAATTTTGGCAATAGACATGCGCAAATAAAGCAAGAAAAACGAAGGTAAATAATTGTTTTTTCATATTATTTATAAGTTTAACAATGGATAAATAAAGTTTGATGATGAGCATTTCATTCTTTGACAAATTTTTCGGTGTAAACATTCTGCCCTTCCGTATCAAATACTCGTACAAAATACAAGCCTTTTGCCCAGTCCCGTACCACAATCTCGTAAGTCGTGCTACTTTGCAAAGGCGTATTCGGCACAACTTCCCTGCCTGTGAGGTCTGTAATAGTGAAAACGTAGTTTTTGTATTGAGGGTTGTTGTAGTAGAGAAAAAGCCTATCATTTGTAGGATTCGGGTAGAGCTTGAGGCTGTTTTCGATAGGCGTGTTTTCGGCTATGCCTACCGTTTGACAGCCGGGGATAAGGCAGCCGAAGGAGTCGGTTTTGCAGACCCAAGCATTAGTACCAGCAGTAGCATTAGGACTTTCATCATAAGCAACTCCACTCATGACAAGGCTACCGTCCGATTGCTCTAATATGTCCGAAAACAGTTGCTCTCCCATTCCATATACAATTTGGTAGTGCCTATTCCAAATGATATTGCCCGTTGAGGATACTTTTACTGCCCAACCCGCAAGCATTGAGCTATCGTTATGAATAGAATCGGGCGAAACATTATGGCTATACTGAATCCCCTCAAATCCTGCGGCAATATAATTTCCCCCTTGTTTTGTTTCTATGATTTTGTTGAATCTCTTATAACCCGAATCTTTGCCTAATACTAAGCCCCACTGTTTTACGAAATTTTGGTTTAGTTTTTCGATATAGCCATGAGTATAGCTCTGTGCTACATGAGGCGAGCCTAAAGGGTCAACTACATTGTAGAATTTTGCCCCACAAAACAGATAGCCATTATCTTGAGTAGCTGTTGCCCACATACTACTCCGATAATCTAAGGATGGCGTACTATAAGATTGTAAGGTATTGCCTTGTATATCGTATAGCACGACATTCGGATAATTGGCATATTTCCACACGCCATTATCATTATAGCGTTTTACTTTAAAACTCGCAGATAAAAGCCCTTTATCACATTTTTCTATGGAGAACCCTCGACAATCATAAATGTTATCTGTATACTGAAAATGCGAATATTCATTGCCTGCTGAATCTGCAAGAATGAGTAAAATATCAGAATCATAAAAATCTCCTTGGGCATTCATTTTCCATAAAGAACAAAGCAACGCAATGGTATCTTTATTATATTCCACATGATTTTCTACAATTAACGAGTTTATGTTGTTATCTGGGTAATATTCTGCCATAAATACTTTGTTTAAGTATGTATCAAATTTATACAGAAACCCTCTATAACCATGAGTAATTGTATCATTAAATAGCCCACTCGTGAAATAATAATTCCCAAGTTCTGATTTCGTAATAGATGCAGGTATTACCCAGTAATTTTTATCTGTAGTATCTATGATTTGGAAGTAATTTATATCCCCACTTTGATTTGCTACCCCTATAAAACTGCGATTCGGATAAGGAGCTATATGGTCTCCTACGAAACCCGAAATAATAATAGAATCCCCTACCGCTACAGCCCCTTGAAAAATAGCCGCAGGATATCCAAAGTCGTATTTTTTGTTAAATAATATCTGTGTGTAAACGACATTTAATACACAAAGTGTTGTAAATGAAAGTATTATGTATTTTTTCATGAGATAAATATGTATAAAAATAGGCACACTTATCCCGAAAGATAAGCATACCTCTTACTGTAAAAGTTAATGTTGAACGCTAAGTTTGCCTACGGCTAAATTGTTTGAGCCTTGTTTGCAGGTATATAAATATACGCCCACACTTATTTTGCGGGTGTCCCACAAGATTTTGCCTTGTATTTCTGTGAAAGGCAATTTAGCCGTTTGCAAGGACTTCCCGCCTTGTGTGTAGGCATTGAGCGTAGTCCTTGCAAGCCCTGCCTGTGCGACACTTTGCACTAAGGCAAACAACAAAAAGACAATCATTTTCATTCTTTGACAAATTTTTCGGTGTAAACATTCCTTCCTTCCGTATCAAACACTCGTACAAAGTACATTCCCTTCGCCCAGTCCCGTACCACAATCTCGTAAGTCGTACTACTTTGCAAAGGCGTATTCGGCACGACTTCCCTGCCTGTGAGGTCTGTAATAGCGAAAACGAAGTTTTTGTATTGAGGGTTGTTGTAGTAGAGAAAAAGCCTATCATTTGTAGGATTTGGGTAGAGTTTTAGG
>JAYUZN010000118.1:0-9858 GCA_043751755.1 Bacteroidota bacterium
GGGCATGTTTTTTTTCTATAAATATCGCGTCCCTACGGGACTATAAAACCGTCAAGTTATTTATTTTTCAATACTAAGTATGAGGGAGGAATTATTTAAACAGATGAATTTGCCGTCTGTGTAGCGCATGTTTTAGCTTGCGTTAGGCAGAAACGGGCAAATTTTGAGATACTCAGGCTAAAGCCTAAGCTACAGGTAGCGCAAAATACCGTTAGATAATTACGGACTCGTACTTATCTGTATTATCTGCTACCATCTGCGTTATCTGCTATCATCTGCGAAAATCTGCGCGACCAAAACACATATCAAACATGAAAATCCTTCACACAGCCGACTGGCATCTCGGCAAAAAATTAGAATATATATCCCGTTTCAACGAACAAGAACAAGTGCTGGACGAAATCTGCGTCCTTGCAGAAAGAGAACTGCCTGATACTGTGCTGATTGCGGGCGATATTTTTGATAGTGTAAATCCGCCTATCGAAGCCTTAGAGCTTTTTTATAAAACCGCCCGCCGCCTGTCGCGCAATGGCACTTGCGCCGTCATTGGCATCGCGGGCAATCACGATTCCCCCGACCGAATAGAAGCTCCTGACCCTTTGGCGCGGGCTTGTGGCATTATCCTCACAGGCTATCCACAGTCCGAAGTCAAACTTTTTTCCTTAGAAACGGGGCTTGCCGTTACGAAATCGGATAAGGGGTTTATAGAATTAAACCTGCCAAATTGTGCCTATCCTTTGCGGGTTTTGCTCACGCCTTATGCCAATGAAATTCGGCTCAAAACCTACCTCAACAAAGACAATGTAGAAGAAGAATTGCGCCAACTTTTGCAAAAAAAATGGCAAGAAATCGCTGATACTTATTGCGATTCCGAAGGCGTAAATATTTTGATGACGCACCTGTATGTGATGAAAAAAGGCGGAGAAAAGCCGCAAGAATATGAAGATGAGAAATCGGTTTTGACGGTGGGAGGCGCGCAAGAAATTTATTCCGAAAATTTCCCAAGTCCGATTCAATATGCAGCTTTGGGGCATATTCACAGGGGGCAAAGGATTGATAAACAGCCTTGTCCGATTGTATATAGCGGCAGTCCGCTTGCTTATAGCATGGCAGAAGCGGGGCAGGAAAAGGTTGTGTATATGATAGAAGCTGAACCCAATTTGCCTGTTTCCTACCAAAAAATACCTCTCGCAAGTGGCAAGCAATTGGTACGCAAAACCTTTGAAGACATAGATTCTGCCGTAGAATGGCTGCACGAAAATCCGGATACGATTGTAGAATTGACGCTTGTAACAGAGCATTATTTAACCTCTGAGCAGAGAAAACAATTATATGCGGCGCATGAGCATATTTTCATTCATTTGCAGCTACAAAATACGGACTCTTTGGCAACAAATGGCAGTCAAAACATTGATTTGACCCGAAATATGGAGGATTTATTTCAGGATTTTTTTCAACATAAACATGCACAAGTGCCAAATGCGGAAATCATGGACTTGTTGAAGGAGATTTTGGCAGGAGAATAAGGTATATAAAAAAACGCAAATACCTGTAAAACAAGTATTTGCGTTTAAAATAGAGTAGGGATGGCGAGATTCGAACTCGCGACCCCACGCCCCCCAGACGTGTACTCTAACCGGGCTGAGCCACATCCCTATCTGCATATACAAACCACAATCAGTATGTTATTGAGGGAAATAAAATAGAAAAATCTATTTACTGCCTTGTAGTCTTTAAATGTGGTGCAAAATTACAAACTTTTTTGGATTTCCAAAAGAAAACTTCTCATTTTTAATAAAATTTCTTGTATTTGCTTTTCTTTCAACACTTTTTCCACCCCTTCTACCAAGATTTCTTGCGCCCCTTTGATGGTGTGTTTTTTGGTTTTGAGCAAAAACTTTATCATTTCCAAGCTTTGAATGTCTTTTTCGGTATAAACCCGATTCCCTTTTCGGTTCTTTTTGGGCTGTATTTCCTTAAATTCCGTTTCCCAATAGCGAATCAATGAGGCGGTTAAACCTAATTTATCCGCAACTTCGCCTATCGTATAATATTGTTTTTTGATTTCGTCTTGAGACATCTGAAAAATGGTAAGAGTCTATTTGGACACAAAGGTAAAAAAAAAGCGTATATTTGCAAAAAAAAATGAAATGAGAACATTCAATACCTCTGGTCCCAACATTCCTGTGCAGCACTATACGATTGCTCGTGAGAATTTGATGGCAAAAGGACTCAATTTGGTGCGAAACGAGCGTTATTTCACGATTTGGGCACCTCGTCAAACGGGGAAAAGCACTTATTTTCGACTACTTGCCACCGAATTGGAGAAAGACGGTTACAAAGTTTGCCATGTAAATATCGAACATTTGCTGGAGGCAGAAGAAGCATTTTTGTGCCATTATCTGGGGCGCGAAATGGACAAAAGCATAGGCAGAACGCTTGAAAAAGGCAGCATTCGCTGGCTTTTTGACGACTATATCAATGCGCAAGACGAAAAATATGTTTTTATTGTAGATGAAATAGAAGGCTTAAACCCCGAAATGCTCAATATTTTTCTGCATACAATTAGAAGTGCCTATCATTCTCGCAATACTCATGCCTTGAAATCAGTCATTTTGGTAGGCGTTGTAAATATCACAGGTATAATTCAGGACAACGCAAGTCCTTTTAATACAAACGACAATTTAGAGATTCCTTATTTTGCTAAAAATGAAATATATGAATTATTAGGGCAACACGAAGCGGAAACAGGGCAGCTTTTTTCGCCCGAAGTCAAAGAAAAAATCGCTTATATAACAGGAGGTCAGCCCGGATTAGTCAATGGTTTTGGTTACAATTTGGTGGAAAATTATCCTCAAGAAAAGATATTTGGCTACAAACAATATTTGGAAATAGAAAAAAACTATACCTCTATTTATATAGATAAAAATGTTTCTAACATCATTAACAAGGGAAAACAACATAGAAAATTTATCGAAAAACTCTTGTTTGATGACCGAAAACGACCTTTTGAAATTTATGATGATAGAATTAAATTTTTGGCAGTCAATGGGTTAATCGCAGCTGATGCGGATAAAAATATAACTTTTAATGTGCCTTTATACAAAAAGTGCCTGCAAATCGCCTTTGGTCCGCCGCTCAATGGAGAGGCAGAGCATATAGCAGGGAGGGTAAATCTGAGCGATTATTTCGGCGAAAATGGGGTGTTAAATATAGATAATATAATTAAAAACTACCAAAAATATGCCAAAAAACGAGGTTTTCGCTATTTTATGGAAAAAGACGAAAATGGCAAAGTTACAGGCTTGATAGAGTCGGCTCTAATCTATAGTTTTGATACGTATATTCAGGCTTTTTTGCAGGTCGTAGAAGGCGAAAGTTATTTGGAGGCACAGGTAGGCTTGGGGCGCAGCGATTTGATTGTGGGTATTCAAGGGACAAAATTTGTGATTGAAGCAAAAATATTTAGAGATATAACACAATTTAAGAGAGGGAAAATACAATTATCCTATTACCTCAATAGTCTTGGCTTGCAGACGGGCATTTATTTGGTTTTTATGGATAATCAGTTGAGGCACAAAGAAGTAAAAGAAATGGTAGAAACCCTTAACAATGTTACGATTACGACCTATCTTGTGCGTTATGACGTAAACAAGGATTTTAGCGAAGACTTGCGACAAGCCGAAAACCGCCCAAAAAGAACTTACAAAAAGAAAGAAGCATGATATCTCCAAAGATTTCGTACCTTTGCCGCTTAATTTCAATCACTTAGAATTTTATCCTAAAAAAATGGCAGTTTTAGATTTTGAAGCGATTTATCCGACACTTTCAATCCATGAAAAAAACTTTTTGCATACCTTAGCATTCGTAGGTTCGACTGCGCAGACAAAACATGCAGAGTTCATGAATAAATATGGCTACAAATTCGCAGAAGACAGGCAATGGACCTCCGTTTCGATTCGTGAAACTAAAGAACGTTTGACTCGCCTAAAACTCATTGTTGTAGAATCTGCGAACATGGGGCAGTATAGATGTGCCGAAGAAGTGAAGCGTTTTTTTCTCGCCGAAAAAAGACAAACTGCCGAAACTCCCACTTTAGTTAGACGAGTATTGCAAGATTATCCCAATCAAAAAGGTTGGTATTCCTATGAGCCTACGAGCTTTGAATTGTGCAAAAGAGATGTGCAACTTGTGCTGATGGGCGGCTTATATGAAATGTTTTGGAGCTACTATGAAGTTGCGCACAAGTTTTATCCCTTAGAATCTGCGCGCGAATTGTCGCTGCATCTCTTATTTTTATCCCCCTTTGATGGGCAAATTTTTGACAAATACGCGCCCGAATTTGCGGCAAATATCTTTCAAGCCATTCTGTTAGAAGGGATAAAACACGCAAATCCTATTCCTGATATTGTCATTTCTTACATCAAAAATTATAAAAAAGTTCCCAAAGATGGGGCAGGTCTGGTAGAAACGATTTTGGCTATCTACTATGTTATGAGAGGAGATTTAGGAGAAGCTAATTATTATGCGACCAAATCTCCTGAACAAGAACAGGCTTTGCTCTTAGGCTGGCTCAAATTATTGGAGGGAAATGTAGAGGCAAGTATTCAATATTATTCGCTTGCCACTAAGATGTGGCGCAAAATTACGGGCAAGAAAAAAGGTTTTCCTATCGGATTTATAGGCAATTTCTTTCTATTTGCCCTACTCAAAAGTAAGAACCCTGAACATCAGAATGCCTTTTCGCAGCAGTTAGAGTATGCCTTGAAAGAAAATCCCTTCTCTATCCTTTACCAAAAGTTAGATGCTGCACGCGCTTTGTCCCAAAATAGAAAAGGAGATGCCGAAGACCATCTCAAGCTGCACCCGCCCAAAAACCTAAGCGAGTATGTATGGCATGGAATGGTAACAGTTTGGGTAAAAGCCTCTATGTTAGAAACAAAAACCTACCAAGAACTTTGTGCAAAAGCAGGTAAAAACGGATATAAATATTGGGAGTTGGAACTTAGCCATATTTTGGCAAATATAGACAGCTTGAGTGCAGAGATTATGCGGGCAAATGCGGATAGAATCTTGAAGCAAACTGGCATTCATACCCTTAGCGACACCCTCGAAACCGTAGAAGATTGGCAACTAGCCCTCAATGTGCTGCTCAATGCCTATACAAATATAAAACCTACAGCGGCAGAAGGCTCAAGCCGTTTGGTATGGTTTGTGGATTTTGAGCAAAAAACCTTGCAACCTGCTGAACAAAAATTGGGGAAAAATGGCTGGTCTGCGGGCAAAAATGTAGCCCTCAAACGCTTCAAAGAAAAAGAAGTGGTGTCTATGACTGCGCAAGACAAGGATATTGCAGACAAAGGCGTAGTAATAGAAAGTTATGGTTGGGGATACTATAACAATGCACCTTCGATTGATTTTGACAAAACGGTAAAGCATTTGGTCGGGCATCCGCTGATGTTTCTCACCTTTTCGCCGACTACGCCCGTAGAATTGCAGCAAGAAGACCTTGTTTTGCAGGTGGAAAAAACCAAAAAAGGCTATGAAATTCGCTTTTCGGAGCAATTTCCCCTCAATACAGACTACATTTTGCGCAAAGAAACGAATACGCGCTGGAAATATATTCCGATAAAAGAGCATCATCGCAAGGTATTGACCTCTTTTTCTGCCAATAAATTGGTCATTCCCGACAAAGGCAAGGAGCAACTCAATTTGGCGGTAAGTGCTTTGTCCAATATTATAAAAGTGCAGTCAGATGTAACAGAGCATCTTGAACACCTGCCTGCCGTAGAACCCGAAATGAGGGTTCATGCCTTGATAGTACCGTTTGGAGATGGGTTAAAATTGGAGATTTTGTCCAAACCTTTTGGCACAGTTCCGCCTTATTTCAAACCCGGAAAAGCTGGAGAAGTGGCTGTCGCAGAGGTAAATGGGAAGCGTGTAAAGACCCTTCGCAAGCGCAAGGAGGAGGTGAGTCGTGCGCAAGAAATCATTGATACCTGCCCGACTCTCGCCCTCAACGACAACAAAGACTATGAATGGACGTTTGTAGATGATGAGGAGTGCCTCAATGTGCTGATAGAATTTGAGCCGATGCGCAAAGATGAGTTGCTGATTTTGGAGTGGCCCAAAGGGGAAAAATTGCGCATTTCGCATAAAGCTGATTTTGGCGACATGTCTTTTCGTATCCAAAAAAATAATGATTGGTTTGGCGTGCAAGGCGAAATAACCTTAGATGATGGCACGGTTATAGAATTGCAAGAATTGCTCAAACTGTTGGGAATCAACAATAAAAGCAATTTTATTCGCCTTTCGGACGGGAATTTTATGGCACTTACCAAAGAGTTTCGCAAGCGTTTGAAGGAATTAGAAGGCATTACTGAGGCAGGAAAAAATGGCTTGCAATTTCATAAATTTGCGGCAGGTTTGGTAGATGAATTTACTTCGGAAATCGAAAATTTGCAAACGGACAAGGCTTGGAAAGACCAAATCAAGAAAATTCATTCTGCCAAAAAGCTCAATCCCAAAGTACCTTCGACTTTTGAGGCGGAATTGCGTCCGTATCAAGAAGAGGGTTTTCGATGGCTCTCGCAACTTGCGCATTGGGGCGTAGGGGCGTGTTTGGCAGATGATATGGGTTTGGGAAAAACGGTTCAGGCATTGGCTTTGCTCGTGGACAGGGCAAGTAAGGGACCTGCCTTAGTGGTTGCGCCCGTTTCTGTGTGCCGAAATTGGGAAAATGAGACCTTGCGTTTCGCCCCAACTTTGAATTTGGTGCTATTTGGGCTGGGAGATAGGCAGGAAACGATGGACAAATTGGGGAAATTTGATGTGCTTGTGGCAAGTTATGGTTTGCTACAAGGCGAAGCAGAAATGTTTGAGAAAAAGGAATTTGCGACCATTATCTTAGATGAGGCGCAGGCTATCAAAAATAAAGCGACAAAACGCTCGCAAGCGGCGATGAAATTAAATGGAGAATTTAAGGTATTAACAACGGGTACACCTGTCGAAAATCATTTGGGAGAGTTGTGGAATTTGTTCCGTTTTCTCAATCCCGGATTGTTGGGCAGTGCTGACCGTTTTAATGAAAAATTTGCCATTCCTATCGAAAAAAACAATGATACGGAAAAACGGGAGCAGCTCAAAAAGCTCATTCAGCCCTTTGTATTGCGCAGACGTAAAAATCAGGTACTCAAAGAGTTACCCGATAAAACGGAAATCAATTTGAGCGTGGAACTTTCTACGGAAGAACGGGCTTTTTACGAGGCTTTGCGCAGAAATGCCTTAGAACGTATCGCACAGGCTGGGCAAAAAGGCGAAGATGCGCGTTTTCAGATTTTGGCGGAACTGACGCGTATGCGCCTTGCTTGCTGCAATCCCAAATTGGTGAATGCAGAAGTGAACATTCCTTCGTCCAAAATGGAAGTGCTGAAAGATTTGTTAGATGAGTTGTTAGAAAATGGGCATAAAGCCTTGATTTTCAGCCAATTTGTCAAGCATTTGGCATTGGTAGAAACCGTATTAAAAGAAAAAAGCATAGAATATCAATACCTTGACGGCAGTACTCCAGGCAAAGAGCGTCAAGTCCGTATAGACAAATTTCAAGGCGGCGAAGGAGATGTTTTTCTCATCAGCCTCAAAGCAGGGGGAACGGGGCTAAACCTCACTGCCGCCGACTATGTGATTCACCTCGACCCTTGGTGGAATCCTGCTGTGGAAGACCAAGCAAGTGATAGGGCGCATCGGATTGGGCAGAAACGTCCTGTAACTATCTATCGCTTAGTTACTTCTGATACGGTGGAGGAGAAAATTGTGGGCTTGCATGAGCATAAACGTGACCTCGCAGACAGCCTTTTGTCAGGCACAGACGTGAGCGGTCGCTTGACAAGTGATGATTTAGTGGCGTTGATACGGGGAATTTAGGCTATGTTATAAGATATAATTTTTCTAAAACGCTCTATATCAAAATTTGTTCCAGAATAAATGGAGGCATACAACATTCCAGAAACTTGATTGGCAATCTTGTCAATGGAATCGCCCCCTTCTTCTAATAATTCTGTAAAATCTTTGCCATTGACGCTTATAGAAGTATGAATGAGTACAAGATTGACGACAGGCAGCAAATCAACGATTAAACTATTTAAAGGGTAATTTCTTTTCTGCGCAAATTCTTCTTTAAAACCTACTTGCTTAATCGAAGTAATCTTAGTATTCAACAGTATTTCAAGGCATTTTCCAAAAATAGAGACATAAAAATACTTGAACTTAAAGCTTCTTAATAAGGTTAGTTGCTTTTCTTCAATCGGAATTATCGTATTCTCTTCTTTTTTGAGTTTAAGTTGGTTTCTTCGTTCATTGATAGCCCCATTTAAACAATATACAAATAATATATGTCTGGCATGAACATTCTCAAAAGCGGATTTATAAGAATTATCACTGTCAAAAAGACCATTTTTGCCTCTATTAGCCTCAGCGAAATTGCCTAATATTGCTACCAAAGGCTGAATGACATTTTCAATTCCGATTTCCCCCATTTGGTCTGAAAAACCTCTTTTTAAACTATAATTATGATTTAAGCTCTTAAATTGCTCCATAATATTTTTTTGGATAGGATCATTGCTAAATTTATCCCAAGTAGTGATTTTATTTTGTGTATTGTTAAATCTTATAATACTTTCTATTGTATTTTCATCAGTGCATTTAATAATACGGGCAAGCACTCTCACACTACTCAGATCTGTGTTTATATCAAGAGAACCAAGAGACCCCGTAGTTTGCGCACCATTTATGATGGAAATGCCATGCAAGATAGTTTTCTCATTAGACGAGCTATAATCTTGAGTTAAAATAGTAATTCCATTGTTATATGCCCAAAAATTTTTGGGTTGAAATTCTGCTGTTGTTTTTATTCCATGATTAATTTTCCGTCTTCTATCTATTCCCAAAAATCCTCGATAATTTGCAGAGAATAGTTTATCATTATATTTTAGAAATTGCTCACGTAACCAAGTGCCAGGGATAGATAAAATACCAGAAGACCAATTTTCTTCCGTAATTTCAAATTCTAATTTGGCAGGACATTCTATTTTTTCTTTAACGAGTATTTTTGAGGTCTGCTCGTCAAACATAGCTTCGACATTCGTTAGTCCTAATTCTCTACTGATGATTTCTATCGAAATTGTTGCAGTAGAAAGCGTGCTTTTAAGATGATTGGCGACCGTTTTGAGTTCTCTCTCTACAGAAACGGATTCGGATAAGTTATGGACATACAAAATATCAATTTGTTCTATTTCATCAGCTTGAATAGCTGCACGACAGTCCGCAATTATTTCTTTTAATGGGCTTGATATTAATTCCAAACTTCCTGAAAAAAGCCATGCTGCGGCTGTATTTAAATCAGAGGCTTTGTTGGAGGGGGCAGAACCCGCTTTTTTTTTTGCATAATAACCTTGCGCAAAAACTATTTTTTTGTTATCAACATCTAATTTTATGAAATCTATTTTTTTGTCGCCCCATCCTTCTGTCAAACATTCTGACGCAAGCTCCTCCAAATTTGAATTGTCTAAATAAAGCCCCATTACCCAAATTAAATGAGCGTCTCCCATTCCATACTTTGCAATCAAAGTAGTATTCCCTTTAAATGTATCGATATGATTCATTTGTGTTGTGTTAGTTTTTTGCCTAAGGAAAGAAAATTGAATAAAGTAACAATTTTATAGTCCCGTAGGGACGGCGATATTTATAGAAAAACATGCCAACCCCTCCCTCTTTTTTTTAGCGTTTGCACGAGAAACGCAATAAATTGGGGGGGAGAATTCCATTTTCTATAAATATTTCGTGCCTACGGCACTAAGAAAT
>JAYUZN010000119.1:0-4816 GCA_043751755.1 Bacteroidota bacterium
CAGAATATTATCCGAAAGACATCAAAATAGGGAAACAGTTTACGTATGCAGATAAAAAAGGGATTCCTTTTGTGCTGATAATTGGCTCACAGGAAATGGAAAGTGGGATTTATAAGGTCAAAAATTTGGGAACGGGGGTAGAAGCGTCTTTTCCCAAAACTACGAATCCCATAGAAATACTTTCATGATGAATGAAAAGCCATCTGTACCTGTACTTTCCAGGTCTTAAGACTTGGAAAGTACATCTACAAATAGCTATAGAAATATTAGAAATACACATTTGCTGCTACTCCAATCCCAGAGCGTCCCAAAGCAGGCAAAACCGTATTGAAAAGCCCTTGCGAAGACTTAATGTTAGAAACATTTACCTTCAAGCCACTCACAAAGGCATCTACCCCAAAACGAGGCGTAATATAGTAAGTTACCCCAGGAGAGGCTCCCAGACTGAGCGTGTTTTGCAAATCGGTGGTATTTGTCGGAGTACCTTGCCCGCTCAATCCAGGAATATCGCCAATATTATAAGCGATTTCGGCTTGCCCATAGAGTTTTACAGGGCTGCCTGCCAAAGGAAAATACTGCCTGCCAAAGCCATAAAAGCTGCCTACAGCCGTTGTAGGGCTTTTTATAATGCTTACTACACTTTGTGTAGATTTAAAACCTGCCCCAACTGCCAAGTCTTTTGTGAGAAACCGCCCCCCATAAATACTCACAGAAAGCAACTGCCCAGACAAATAACTGCCATTTAGTTGCGCAATATTTTCGACATAATACGGTTTGCCTACAAAGTTTTTGCCTTGCATATTGGGAAGGCTGCCTTTTGTGGTAGTTGCTTTTTTTTGCGCAAAAAGGCTGCTAATTCCCAAAAGCATGAATAAAAAAATATACTTTTTCATAATTGTATGAAATAAATGTTGAATTATATGCCTTTTTATACGCCAAAAAGGGGCAAAAGGTAAGCATTTACGCAGCATATTTTTATTATCGTGTAACTTATGCTTATAAAAGTGTCATATTTTGTGTAACTTTGTGGAGAAATTCAGTTAACAGAAATGATATGCATCCGATAACCAGAACTTTGCTCAAAAAGCATGATATAGGCTATATTCTGCAAGAAACACAAAGTATCTTGGCAAATGAAGCCGAAATGCGGGCTACTTTTTATGAATGGGTAGATTCGAGCATGAAAGCCGAGTTTATCAATGGCGAAATTGTGGTACATTCGCCAGCCTTGCACATACATACTGTCATACGCACACATTTGTCGCGTTTGGCAGATTGCTACGTAACGAAACATTCTCTCGGAATTGTATGTGATGAAAAAGCCATGATACACTGCTTGCGCAACAGCTACGAACCTGACATTTGTTTCTGGGAAAATGAAAAAGCTGCTGCGATTCATGACCAAACCTCTATTTATCCTGTGCCAGATTGGATTGTCGAAATCCTTTCCAAAAGCACCAAAAAACGAGATAGAGGCATAAAATTTCAAGATTATGCAGGGCATAAAGTCGCAGAATATTGGATTATTGACCCTGAAACTTCTATCATAGAACAGTATCATTTGGCTGCGCCACAAGATACGATTTATACGTTGCTTGCTACTTATTCCGAAAAAGATACCATTCAAAGCCTTGCTATCAAGGGGTTTACGATTCCTGTTGCAGCGATTTTTGACAAAAATGAGAATTGGAAAACCTTGACAGCTTTGGGAAATGAAGAGGAATTAGCGTAATTTCACGCAGATTTTCGCAGATGAGGGACGCAGATTTCCATAGATTAAGAAATTTGTTTATTATTTTATCATTATTTGCGGAAATCTGCGGTTAAATCTGCGAAAATCTGCGCGAAAAAAACAACACCATGCTCAACATACACTATCACACCCACACCTTAGACAATGGCTTAAAAGTCATTATCCATCAAGACCACGCTTTGCCAAAAGCTGTAGTCAATATCCTGTATCGGGTAGGCTCGAAGGACGAAGAACCTGAAAAAACGGGTTTTGCCCACCTTTTTGAACATCTCATGTTTGAAGGAAGCAAAAATATTGAACATTATGACGTGCATTTGCAGCGAGTAGGCGGCGAAAATAATGCCTTTACCTCTTGCGACCTCACCAATTATTATTTGACTGTGCCGTCCAATCAGTTGGAAACAGCTTTTTGGTTGGAATCAGATAGAATGTTAGAATTGGGTTTTTCGGAAGATAGATTGGCAAACCAGAAAAAAGTGGTCATTGAGGAGTTCAAACAACGCTACCTCAATCAGCCTTATGGCGATGCCATGAATTTGCTGCGAGGTTTGCATTTTACCCAACATCCGTATAATTGGGCTACGATTGGCAAAGAAATTGCGCATATTGAAGAGGCTACATTGGACTATGTAAAAGAATTTTTTTATGGCTATTACGCGCCTAACAATGCGGTAATGGTGGTGGCAGGAGATGTGCAGATAGACGAGGTAATAGACTTGGCGCAAAAATGGTTTGGAGATATTCCGCATAGGACGTTGAAAAAACACGAGATTCCTGCGGAACCTAAGCAAACCTCTGCCCGTTTTATGACACACAAGGCTGATGTTCCTTTTATTGGCGTGTATAAAATGTTTCATATTCCTGCGCATGGTGAAAGGGAATACTATATAACGGACATTTTGACGGATATTCTTTCTGCGGGAAAAAGCGGAAAACTCTATCAATCTCTGGTAATAACACAGCAAATCTGCACTTCTGCGCAGGCTTTTGTTTGGGGAATGTTAGACCCGGGCGCACTTTCTATCAATGCGCAACTTGCCGAAGGACAAACGATTGAGGCGTATGAAGCGGCTTTGCGAGCAGAAATTGAGGCTTTGCAAGGTCTTGAAGAAGCGGATTTGCAACGCATCAAAAATAAGTTGGCGGCTATGTTTGTGATGGAAAAAACGCAACTTCTCAGCAAAGCTATGGCACTTGCTTTTTGCGAAAATATCGGAGATATAGAACTTGTCAATCGCACGCCGGACTTGTATCAGGCTATTACGTTGGAAGAAGTGAAGGCTGCTGCGGCGCGTTTTTTGGCGGCGGAAAATAGCTCTACTTTGTATTATCTGCCTTTGTGATGGACGTCATATAACCGCAAATATATTGCCAAAATATCGGTAATTACCGATGCTGCCCGCAGGATTATTTTGTATAGGCAAGTGCTTATATTGGGCAGTATTTTATTTATTCCATTCATTTTCAATGCTTTGCGTAGTTAAGCATGAAGGGTTTTTAAATACCGTAATGAGCAGGCGAGTTGCAATAAATCCTCTTTTTGAAAAGCTAAAAAAGGGCGGCTTAAACAATATTCGTTGTCTACCAAAGTGGTAAGTCGCCAATGAGAGCCAATCAAAAAGCCCCCATAAATAGGCTTTCCATCATTATTTCGTGCTTGGGCAGCAAGCATAGCCACTAACATTTGAGCTTCAGGGTCTTGCCCCCCTTTATCCCCCCAAATTGGGGGGATAAAGGGGGGCTTTGCTTTCTTAAATTCTTGCAGAAAAAAATAAGGTCTTACAGGGGTGCGAAATAGGGTAGTAGTAGCCACCATACAGTCACATATCACCGAAAGAGAATAATGATTGACGACAGCGGACAATGGGCGTTCATAGAAAACCCGCAAAGGAGGCGTTTCATCTATGTTCGCAATTTGGAATAAAGGCGCGATGAGCCTAATTTTTATCTCTTCCTCATTAAGATAGTCCCCATCACTTTTGATGTCTGTATGGGTTCGCTCTAAGAGTTGCTGTTCAAAATCCGTCAGCTCGTACTTTGCTGAAGTCCATTTTGCTAAATGAATACAGTCATTATTACTCACTAATTGGAATGCTTCTGCAATCACACTCAAATCGAAAGGAATTTTAGGATATTCTGGCATTTTTTTTGTTGAATACGCAAATATACGAAAATTTAAGATACTATCTGCTTTTCTTTGTCCTTCCCAAAAGTCAGCACAAGAGCGGGCAAGAAAAATAAATTGCTAAACAAGGCAATTAACAATGTGCCGCCCACCAAGTAGCCCAGAGATTGTGTTCCCCCAAAAGAAGACGCAATGAAAATAATGAAGCCAAAAAACAGGATAGACGAGGTATAAATCATGCTCAAACCCGTATTTTCAAAGGTGGCACTTACGGCTTCGGAGAGCTTGACACCTGCTTTTCGGTGCAGCCTATAAGCAGCGAGAAAATGTATGGTATTGTCGATAGAAATGCCAAATACAGTGCTGAATATCAAGGCTGTAGAGGATTTGAGGGGAATATCTGCAAAACCCATAAAGCCTGCAACCATCATCAAAGGGAGGATATTGGGAATGATGCTTAACAAAATCCCACTTATATTTTTGAACTGAATGAGCATCAAAATGCCTATCAAAACAAGGGTAAGCAGCAAACTTTGAAAGAGGTTGTTGACCAAATAATCGTTGCCTTTTATAAAAATGCGGGTAGTACCTGTAACTTTTATGTCGTATTTTTCTTTGTTAAAAATGGAATCTATATCTGTCTGCAAATCTCGGATGACCACCGCCATCGCTTTTGAGCCTATGTCTTTGATATTGGCAGAAATACGTGTGCGCTGTCCTGTGCTATCTGTGAGCGATTTGGAAAAGCTGCCTGTTTGTATTTTTGACTTTTTTAACATTAGCCCAATCATGCCGAATTCCGATTTTGAAGGAAGGTCATATTCCACCGCATCACCGCCATAAAAGGCTTGCCGACTGAATTTTGCCATATCTGCCAAACTCAAACTGCGCGAAATCATGGAATAAGTCGCCATAGAATCTTGTAATTGCGCAATGTC
>JAYUZN010000120.1:0-4326 GCA_043751755.1 Bacteroidota bacterium
TCATTCTCAATGGCGCAGACTTGCTCGGCTGTGCGCAAACAGGCACAGGCAAAACGGCTGCTTTTGCGATTCCCATTTTGCAATTATTGAGCGAAAACAGAACAAATGAGCGCAGGCGGAGAATCAGAAGCCTCATCATTACGCCTACAAGGGAGTTAGCGATACAGATACAAGAGAGTTTTGAGGCTTATGGCAGGCATACACATCTCACTTCTACCGTCATTTTTGGCGGGGTAAACCAAAATAGTCAAACAGTCATGTTGAACAAAGGCGTTGATATTTTGGTGGCAACGCCCGGCAGATTGTTAGATTTGATGAATCAAGGCTTTGTTCAGCTCAAAGACATAGAAATATTTGTCTTAGATGAGGCAGATAGAATGTTAGACATGGGTTTTATCCACGATATAAAACGCATTTTAGCGGCTTTGCCCAAAAAAAGACAGTCTTTATTTTTTTCGGCAACTATGCCTGCCGAAATCCAAAAATTGTCGGATACGATTTTGTATAAGCCTGAAAAAGTGGAAGTTACGCCTGCAGCTACTACGGCAGAAACGGTGGAGCAATGTGTGTATATGGTGGATAAAAACTATAAAAATGCCTTATTACTCCATATTCTCAAAGACAAAAACATTAAAACGGCTCTGGTTTTTACGCGCACCAAACATGGGGCAGACAAGGTGGTAAAAATCCTTCAAAAAAATAACATATCCGCCGAAGCCATTCATGGAAATAAGGCGCAAAATGCCCGACAAAGGGCTTTGAGCAACTTCAAAGCGCAGATTACGCGCGTTTTGGTGGCTACGGACATTGCTGCGCGTGGCATAGATGTAGATGATTTAGGTTTTGTTATAAACTACGAAATCTCAAATGTGGCAGAAACTTATGTGCATCGCATTGGGCGGACAGGTAGGGCAGGGGCAAGCGGAAAGGCTTTGTCTTTTTGTGATACAGAAGAAAAACCTTATTTAAGGGACATTGAAAAATTGATTGGCAAAAAAATCCCAGTAATTGTGGAGGAAAACCCTTTTCCTTTGGTCGAAATTCTGCCCCCACCGAAAGAGATGTTAAATGCTTTGCAAAAAACAGATATAAAAAAGCGTCATAGGGGGCGCAGACCATAATTTCCTTACATTTTACTGTGAACAGGTCATTTCTTCAAAAAAAGACCTGTTTACAGAAAATCCCCCCTTCAAAGTATAAATTAGATTCCCAACCTATTTCCCTCAACCATTATGCTTTTTCTCCAAATTGTTATAGCGATTCTCCTCATGTATATATTCCTTGCCCTTGTCGTATATTGGGTGCAGGAATGGTTTTTCTTTCACCCCGAAAAACTACATCGCGACTTCCCTTTTCAGTATGGATTACCCTTTGATGAACTGTTTTTTGAGACGGAAAAAGGGGTGGAAATCAATGCTTTACATTTCAAAGTCTCAAAACCAAAAGGCATTATTTTATATTTTAAAGGAAATACGAAAAGCATCAAAGGTTGGTCAAAATTCGCACGAGATTTTATGGGGGCAGGCTATGATGTAGTCATGTTTGATTATAGGGGTTTTGGCAAAAGCATAGGCAAACGCACCGAAACAGGCATGTACAAGGATTCGCAACATATTTATAATTGGGTAAAAACCATTTATCCCGAAACAGAAATCATTATTTATGGGCGTTCTATGGGTTCAGGTTTTGCTGCCAAAACAGCCGCCGAAAACACGCCCAAAATGCTCATTCTTGACGCACCTTATTACAGTTTTTCGCAACTCATTCACAAATATTACCTGCCCTTTTTTCCTACAAACTGGCTTGTCAAGTACAAAATCCAAACGCATACCTTTGTGCCTGATATTCATTGCCCTGTGTATATTTTTCATGGCACGCAAGATTGGGTAATTCCGATTCGCTATGGCTTGCAACTCATTCGGCTCATTGGTTCTCAACAAGGCACTTTTATTCGGATTCAAGGCGCAGGACATAACAATTTGCGGAATTTCCCAGCGTATTATCAGCATTTGTATCGAATATTGGGCTTTGTGGAGTAGTTTTGTCCAAAAAAATGCTGGTATTGCTGGTGCAAGCGGACGCTTGCGGTTATTGAGCTTGCCGAAATATACCTCCGTATTGCTGGTGCAAGCGGATGCTTGCGGCAGCGATTTAACCTCGTTTATTTTATAACAACCACTTAGCCTTATGTTATTACTTTTGTGGAACAATTTTATGTTTTCAATACCATGAGCGAATTTTTGTTAAAATATCAACAGTTAAATGCCCTTTCTCAAAGGGAGGTCTTAGATTTTTTGGATTTTTTGCGCTTAAAACAAGCAAAAAGAACCCCATTTGATGCTGCCGCTTACAAAAAAATATTTTAACGGTTTCTGTTTGGACAGAAGCTGATGTCGCAGAAATACAACAAAATACAACATTATTCAATCAATGGAAAATAACGGAGTGGTAATAGATACGAATATTTTTATTGAGCATTTGCGTGCCAAAGACAAACAAAGTACTCGCCTTTCTCAACTCAAGGAAGGTAATACTTGGAAAGATACATATACTTTTAGTCTTTTTCTTGCAAAATGGCTTTTACTATAGCTAACTTCTCCGCAATTTGCGCTGCTGAGGGAAGATAATCCCGATAATTTTCTGGCAATTCTGCCTGTGTATTATAGGTCGCTACGCCGATAGGCTGCGTACTTGTGCTGAGGGAATATTCCACAACCGTTCTATCCTTGCTATTGCAAATGATGATTCCGATGGCATCATTTTCGCCTTCTTCTTTGACTTGTTTGTTCAATGCAGTAAGATAAAACTCCATTTTACCCTTGTATTCAGGCATAAATTCTCCTATTTTTAGTTCTATAGCAACCAATGACCGTAATTTTCGGTGATATAACAACAGGTCGATAAAATATTCTTTTTCTCCTACCCTAAGCCTATATTGACTTCCTACAAAAGCAAACCAAGTACCCATTTCACTCAAGAAACGCTGAACATTGCGGATAAGAGACAGTTCTAACTCTCTTTCGCTATACGCATCAGATAATTCCAAAAAGTCGAAAATATAGTGGTCTTTGATAGCTAATAATGCTTGATGTTTATAGGCTTCGGGCAGTGTGTGGTCAAAATTCGTTTGATTGAGCAGATACTTTTCGTAGGTTTTGTTGTCTATTTGATGCGCTAACACCCTGCTCGACCAACCAAATTTTTGGGTATGCAAGAGGTAAAACTCTCGCTCTAAGTTGTCTTTGCATTTGGAAAAAATGAGGATATGATGTGTCCAACCTATTTCTCCAAGCAGTGCTTGGAGATTTGCGACATCTCTGTATTCGGCATAAAGTTGCCGCATATACCACAGATTTTGTACAGAAAAGCCTTTCACTTCGGGAAAACTCTGTTTTAAATCCTGCGAAAGTTTTTCCACAATAGCTTTGCCCCAGCCTAAGGCATTTTGCTTTTCGACAATCATTCTGCCAATGTCCCAATACAAGCCTATCAATTCTTTATTGACGGCTTTAAAGGCTTGATATTGTGATACTTGAATCCTATTTTTAATTTCTCCCAAAAAAATAGGGTAATCTTGGTGTTCAATCATGATGCGTTTTATACGTGTTTAATGTATATTTTTCCACAAAGATACGAATATTTTTAGTTTTTTCGCATTTTTTAATATTTTTCTTCGCAAATTATCAAATTATTTATTTTTCTTAGATTTCTTTCCATTCAGAAATACGGTAATTTAAAAAGAAATCCCTATTTTTGTGCTATGAAAGATTTAGCTTTTTTAGAGGAATTGAATCCTGTTCAATATCAGGCAGTTACAGACGTAGAAGGTCCGCAGATGATAGTAGCAGGCGCGGGTTCGGGCAAAACGAGGGTTTTGACCTATCGCTTGGCGTTTATTATTTCGCAGGGAATGGCAGACCCGCAAGAGCTGCTTGCCCTCACTTTTACCAACAAAGCTGCCAAAGAAATGCGCGAAAGGATTACAAAATTGGTGGGACAGCAAGCGAAATCCATTCAAATGGGGACGTTTCACAGCGTTTTTGCCCGTTTGTTGCGCAATGATGCAGAAAAAATAGGCTATACCCGAAATTTCACCATTTATGATGATGACGACCAAACTTCGTCCATAACTGCCATTATAAAGGAACTTAAATATGATGACAAGGTCATAAAAGCCCGCGCAGTCTTGAATTTTATTTCTAAAGCAAAAACAAAGCTATTTACCCCCGAACAATGCAAAAACATGATAACGGCTGATGATGAATTTGGGCAAAAAGCCTTGATGATTTACCGCATTTATCAAGATAGATTGCAGAAATCGAATGC
>JAYUZN010000121.1:0-5165 GCA_043751755.1 Bacteroidota bacterium
TCAATTACTTATCTGCGTGAACCAACAAAATATGAATCTAACCATACAAATTCCCATAGTTGATATTGAGCGTAAGATAAATACGGTACTTCCATCGCCTTTGTACAAGGGTGAGGTAGCTGATTATGAGGATTTTACCATTATTGTACAAAAAAGAAGCCCTTTTCGCCTAAAAGCCGAAAATGATAGCATTTTTGTCGAAGCTCCCATTCGTGCCGAGTTATTTATAGGTCCAAAGGCTTTGTTGTCCTTGTTTTCGGGTTTTGTGAAAAAAATAGAGGAAATTGACGTGGACATTACCGCAATTTATGAAATAAAACCTGATATCAATACAAAATGGCAGCTTGTTCCGAAGATAAAAGGCAGTTTTGTATGGGATAAAACGCCTGTTCTTTCCCTCGTAGGACTCAAATTACCGCTTTCTCACTACTTAGATTGGGTCATCGAAGGGCAAATAAAAAATGTGGGCAAAATGATTGAAAAATTTGTGCAGGCAGAATTGAAAATCGATGAATATGTGGAAATAGCGTGGAAACTCATGCACGAACCTATAGAAATAGACAAAGATTATTTGTTATATCTGTATTTTCACCCCGAAGCTAAAAACATTTATGTTACGCCAATTGCTTGTCAAGGCGGCATTTTGAGAGCAGTTGTAGGGCTTAATGTATTTCCTGAAGTTACGATAGGTTCGCCATCAATTCAAACCCTTAGCCCAAAGTTGCCTGATTTTGAGGCTGTTGCGAAGTTGCCGAGCAGCTCCGATTTGACGGCTTCTGCAACGGTGTTGTATGCGTTTGTGGGGCATTTTTTGGCAGGAAAAAGCTTTGATTTTGAGGGTTTTTTGCGAAAAATAAGCTTTGATTCTGTGGAAATCGTAGAAAAAAACGGCGATTTGCAAATGAATTTGGCTATGTCTCTATGGATTTCTCTCTTGGGGTTTGAGGTAAAAATGCCTTTGAAAGCAGCCGTTTTGGGCGAAATTACGGTTTCTCCTGAGCCAAAACGCTTGCTTATCAAGTTGGTGGATATGCAGCTTGTGTCTGGGAATATGCTGCTAAGGGGGGCTTTTTATTTATATGAAAAAAAAATAAATGCCTTGATTGTCAAGAACTTAGAAGACTTGTATGTAAGTTCTTTTGCTCAAATCAAAGCTTTGATTGTGAAGAACTTAGATGCACGTCCTTTGGGAAAATATGTGTTTTTGAATGGCAAAATCAAAACCTTTGACTTGCAAGAAGTAGCTATCCATGAAAAAGAAGTGGAATTGCATGTCGCAGCACAGGCAAATGTGGCGATAACAATTGGTAATTTTTGAGGTTTCCACGTATTGTTATAGGCGGACGCACTTTTCAAAAGTGCGCCACTCTATAACAACTCTCAACTCTCAACTTTCAACTCTCAACTTTCATTTCTCATCTCCTCGTGAAATATTGGACAACCTGTATATTCGTATTCCTCTTTTTTTCGGCTATCTCTCATAGTCATACCCCGACATGGGGCGCAAAGACCATTTTTACCTACGAAGAGCCGAATATTCATGTGCCTTTGGACTATGAAGTGATACATGATACCCTGTGGAGTCGCACGCAGCACCCCGATATATTGCATACCCGTATCTGCCGTTTGCCCAATATTGGGCAGCCCGATGGTGAGAGTTTACCCCCGATTTTGGAGAAAAATTTTGCCAAAAAAGGCAGTAAAATTGCCATTACTTCGCATGAAACGGTACATTATTATAAGGACTTTTTTCAGTTTTTGAAAACCAATATAAAACCGCTCGAAGATACCATTTTTGTCTATACACAAAGGCATGAATTGCGCTATGTGTTGGCAAAACAAGTAGCATATCAAGGAAACCCTGATTTTTTGTACAAAGAATTTCATTTTTTAGATGCGCAAAACAAGCACCTTAGCTATATTTTGGGCTATGTGGAAAATATAGGCTTTGTGTATGCCAAACACAAAATAATGGGCGGCTCTGGCAAACCTGAAATGCGGGAATGGCATCTGACCAGAATCAACAAAATTCCGATAAAAGACTTTATTGCCAATGCCAAAAGCAAGGATTTTCGTTATTTTGAAGAATGGAATTGAAAACAAAATCTGCCTTTATTTGTTAATATATTTCACGCAGATTTGCGCAGATGGGGACGCAGATTCCCGCAGATTAAAAAATATTTGCGAAAATCTGCGGTTAAATCTGCGAAAATCTGCGCGAAACCAAGCATTTTACCACCATGACAGACGCACAATTTCAAGCCCGTATAGATGCGGACATCAAAATAGAACCGAAAGATTGGATGCCTGAAGCGTATCGCAAAACCCTCATTCGGCAAATCTCGCAACACGCACATTCCGAAATCGTGGGCATGTTGCCCGAAGGGAATTGGATTACTCGCGCCCCTTCTTTGCGTAGAAAAGCCGTTTTGTTGGCAAAAGTGCAAGATGAGGCAGGGCATGGTTTGTATTTGTACAGTGCCGCCGAAACTTTGGGCAAAAGCCGAGAAAGTATGATAGAGGACTTGATTTCGGGCAAGGCAAAATATTCAAGCATTTTCAACTATCCTACGCTCTCATGGGCAGATATGGGTGCAATCGGCTGGCTTGTGGACGGAGCAGCTATTATGAATCAAGTGGCTTTGTGTCGCACTTCGTATGGCCCGTATGCGCGCGCAATGGTGCGTGTGTGCAAGGAAGAAAGTTTTCACCAAAGACAAGGCTATGAGATTATGCTCACCTTGGCAAAAGGAACGCCTGCCCAAAAAGAAATGGCGCAGGAATCTCTTAATCGTTGGTGGTGGCCTTCTTTGATGATGTTTGGTCCAAAAGATGCAGACTCTCCCAACACAGGACAAGCTATGGCATGGCGCATAAAGCGTTTTACCAATGACGAGTTGCGCCAAAAATTTGTAGATGCTACCGTTGCGCAAGCCGAGATTTTGGGGCTTGTTCTCCCTGACCCCGATTTGAAATGGAACGAAGAAAAACAGCAGTATGATTTTGGAGCAATCAATTGGGAAGAGTTTTATCAGGTAATTGCAGGAAATGGAGCTTGCAACAAAGACCGTTTAGCTGCCCGCAAAAAGGCGCACGAAGAAGGGGAGTGGGTGAGGGAGGCGGCAATGGCGTATGCGGAGAAACAAGAGAAAAGAAACAAACAAGTAGCATAGATTTCACGCAGATTTTCGCAGATGAGAGCGGATAAACGCAGATAAAAGTTACATCTGCGAAATCTGCTTTTATCTGCGGAAATCTGCGAGACCCAAACAACACACTAATGAACAACTGGCCCCTTTGGGAGATATTTATCCGTAGCCGTCAAGGGCTTGACCACAAGCACGTAGGCAGTCTTCATGCCACAGATGCGCAAATGGCTATCGAGAATGCGCGCGATGTCTATACTCGCCGCATGGAAGGCGTGAGTATTTGGGCGGTGGAATCTAAGAATATTCATGCTTCTAATCCTGATGAAGCCGAATCTTTGTACGAACCTTCAAACGATAAGCCTTATCGTCATCCCACTTTTTACGACTTGCCCAAGGAATTGGGACACATGTAATTTTGAAATGAAAAATGAGAAATGAAAAATAAGCACACATTTCTCATTTCTCATTTTTCATTTTTCATTTTCTTTATGAATCATTTATTTCAATATACGCTTCGCCTTGCCGACAATGCCTCTATTTTGGGGCATAGGTTGGGGGAATGGTGCGGGCATGGGCCTATTTTGGAACAAGACATTGCCCTCACCAACATTGCCTTAGATTTAGTAGGGCAGGCACGCAGTTTTTACCAATATGCAGCAGAAATTGCAGGCGAAGGGCAGACCGAAGATAGCCTTGCCTATCTGCGTGATACACAAGCCTTTCGCAATTTTTTGTTGGTAGAGCAGCCGAATGGCAACTTTGCAGATACGATAGCAAGGCAGTTTTTCTATGATGCTTATTCTTTCTCTTTTTATAAGATTTTGCAGCAAAGTAAAGATACGACTCTTGCCGCAATCGCCGAAAAGTCTATCAAAGAAGTAACCTATCATTTGCGGTGGAGCAGCGAATGGGTCATTCGTTTGGGAGACGGAACGGAGGATAGCCATGCCAAAATACAAACAGCTTTGAACGGCTTGTGGCGTTTTACGGGCGAAATGTTTGAGATGGACGAGACGGACAATGAAATGCTGGCACAAGGAATTGGGGTAGATTTGGTTTCACTCAAAAAAATGTGGCTGCAAAAGGTGGAAGAAGTCTTGGCAGAAGCAACCCTTATTTTTCCTTCCGAAAAAACGTGGATGCAAAGAGGCAGTAAAAAAGGCATTCATACGGAGCATTTGGGCTATATTTTGGCAGAAATGCAGCACTTACAACGGACATATCCAAACTGCGAATGGTGATTTCACGCAGATTTCCGCAGATTAAGGACGCAGATTCACACAGATAAGAATCATTTGCGAAAATCTGCGGTTAAATCTGCGTTCATCTGCGTGAAACAAACATGAAAGACATAGAAAACAGACAAGACATAGAAAACCTCCTCACACTTTTCTACGAAAAAGCGTTGAAAGATGCAGAAATAGGCTACCTTTTTACCGAAATAGCCCACATAAATCTCGAAACACACCTTCCACATATCGCCGATTTTTGGGAAATGGTCTTGTTTCAAAAAGAAGGCTATACTAAAAATGTGCTACAAATACACCAACATTTGCACGAAAAATCGCCTTTACAGCCTGCCCATTTTCGTAGGTGGTTAGACTTGTTTTTGGAAACAATAGATGCCCATTTTCTGGGAGAAAATGCAGAAAGGGCAAAACAACGGGCGCAATCTGTGGCAACGGTCATTCAAACAAAATTGGCAAATAGTTGAGCTTTTCCCTTAAAAAGTGGTATCTTTGTCTTTCTGTTTTTTGAGCAAATTTCTTCTTAGGAACACGAAAAGAATAAAATCCTAATTTACCACTAAGGCACGAAGGAAACTAAGAAAGAAAAGGAGCGGCTTAGAGGTCTTCTTTTACCATATAGCTTCGTGCTTCTTCGTGCCTTAGTGGTGAGAAAAATAGCAGGTTATTTAATTTTTCTTTATGCGATTTGTAGATGTAAAAAATGACATTGCCTTTCATAAGATATTTGGCAATGCTAACCAAACAATATGCCTCATTTCCTTCCTCA